>SKOL01000781.1 GCA_007120055.1 Anaerobacillus sp. | reverse complement strand
TTGTGGATAAGGATGAGGGCCAACGACAGAACCGATTAAATAAAAAGTATCAGTAACATTTGTAACCCAATAACGAATCGCTTCATTTGTTGCATCTTTTAATGTCCGACTCCCACTAGAAACTGGTATTACTTCAGCTCCTAAAAGCTCCATTCGAAAAACATTTAGCCTCTGCCTCTCGATATCTTTTTCTCCCATAAATATTTTACATTGCAAGCCGAATTTTGCAGCAACCGTTGCTGCGGCTACTCCGTGCTGACCGGCACCAGTTTCAGCGATAATTTTTTTCTTGCCCATTCTTTTAGCAAGTAAGGCTTGCCCAATGGCATTGTTAATTTTATGAGCACCAGTATGATTCAAATCTTCTCGTTTCAAGTAAATTTTCGCACCTTGAAAATGATTCGTCACGTTTTCAGCATACGTTAACGCCGTTGGACGTCCTGAGTATAATTTTAAGTGCTCAATGTATTCTTTTTTAAAAACTTCATCTGACATCACTTCTTTAAACGCTTCTTGCAATTCGTTTAAAGCATACATTAACGTTTCTGGTACAAATTTACCACCAAATTCACCGAAACGCCCGTTTTCATCTGGGAATTGATATTTCATACAGATAACCTCTCCTCAAATTGTTTCTTTATTTTTTCAGATTTTCTACCACTTACTTCAATTCCACTAGATAAGTCAATACCAACTGGATCATATTGAAGAAGTGCATCTATTGTACTAACATTGATGCCCCCAGCAATAAAGCAAGGCACTTTTTGTTTTTCGGCTTCTCTTTTATAAGCAGGAATCGCTGACCAGTCAAACGTCACTCCAGTTCCTCCTCTTACACCTTTCACTTTACTGTCGATGACATAGCCATCAACAATACCTTCATACTGCTTCATCAAATCTATTGCAGCCTCGGAGTGGTGGATGACTTTCCACACTTTTTGTTTAAAAACTGCTTTTAAAGCTAAAATATCCTCCACTGTTTCTTCACCATGACATTGAATAACGTCTAGTGCTATGTTTTCAACCGCTAACTGTATTTGATCGATAGACGCATTAACAAATACACCAACAAGCTTTTGTGAAACTTTAACCTTACTCAACCAATCTTTTACTTCACTAGGAGTAACACAACGTTTACTTTCTGCAAACACAAAACCTAAATAATGAGCACTACTATTCGTGGCGACTTTAATATCTTCAAAACTATGATTTCCACAATATTTAAGCAAAGGTACTCGTTTCATTCGTGTTCTCTCCAAATAAAGTTTTTATACCTACCTGTGGAGTTGGTGCTCTCATCAATGTTTCCCCCACGAGAATAGCATCTGCAAATCCTTCTAGCTTCTTTAAATCACTCGCTGTACTAATTCCACTTTCACTAACGACAAAGAGATCTTCTGGTAATTGTTTGACGATTTCAATCGTATGATCAATATTTGTTTCAAACGTTTTAAGGTTACGATTGTTGATCCCTAATATTTCCGGAGTGAAAATAGAGAGTACTTTTTCAACGTCTTCAAGTGAATGTACTTCAACAAGACACTCCATTCCTTTTTCATAGCTTTCCAAATAAAATTCATGTAATTGATTTTTTTCTAAAATTGCGGCAATTAAAAGAATAGCATCTGCACCGATTCGTTTACTTTGTTCAATTTGTTTCGTTGATATAATGAAATCTTTTCTTAACACCGGAATATTTACTTCCTTTTTTATTTGTGTTAAATACGTCGGATGCCCTTTAAAATATTGTTCATCGGTTAAAACAGAAAGAGCATCAGCATTCGCTTGTTCGTACTCTTTAGCAATTGCTAATGGATCGAAATTGCTCTTAATAACCCCTTTTGACGGTGAAGCTTTTTTCACTTCAGCAATTAATCCTAAGTTTCGGTTTGCGTTACGAAGTGCCTTTAGTAAAGAATACCGCTTAACTTCTTCATTTTCTGATAAATTTAAGTTTTCGACTTCTATTTTTTTTGTTTCTACAATTTTATTCAACATTGCGCAATAGCTCCTTTCTTTCTTGAAGGAATTCAAACTGACGAAAAGCTTTACCAGAAGAAATCACCTCTTTTGCTACTTGAACACCTTCTTTTATACTTTCTACTTCATTAGCGATATAAAGAGCACTTGCACAGTTCAATACAACAATGCTTTCAGCTGTAGTGTGTGCTCTTCCTTTGAATATATTTTCAATAATTTCAGCACTCTCTGTCACTGAAGTCGCTTTAATGTCACATAAATCGCCTCTTTTGATTCCGAATTGTTCAGGGGTTATTTGATACGTTTCAATGTTCCCATTTACTAATTCAATAATATCGGTATAAGTAGTAATTGAACATTCATCAATTCCTTCTCCCCCTGTTACAAATAGCGCTCGTTTACTCCCTAATTCTCTTAACGTTTCTGCCATTTTGTAAGCAAAATTCCGATCAAACACACCGATCATTTGGCGATTCGCTTGGGCCGGATTAACTAACGGCCCTAATAAGTTAAAAATCGTTTTGAATCCTAGTGACTTTCTCGTTGAAGCGACGTGCTTCATCGAACTGTGGTATAAAGGAGCAAACAAAAAACATAACCCTTTATTTGTTAATGCACTAACCGCCTCTGTTGGTGAAGATTGTACCGGAATATTTAATTTTTCTAACACATCCGCACTACCGCTTGATGATGAAATGGCACGATTTCCGTGCTTTGCCACTTTTACTCCACAAGCAGAAGCTAAAATGGCCGTTGCTGTTGAAATATTAAACGTCGATAATTGGTCTCCACCCGTTCCACAAGTATCTAAAAGTTTCGTTTCCTCGTGTTGTAATGAGATGGCATGCTCTCTCATTGACTCGGCAAAGCCAACCATTTCATCGACCGTTTCACCACGAAGTCGCATCATTGAAAGAAGCCCCGCAATTTGCGCTTCTTCACCTACTCCAGCCATCATTTCATCCATGACTAATTTAGCCTCATTGCGGTCTAATGTTTTTCCTTCTGAACATTTTTTTAAAGTGTGCTTAAACATTAGAAACCAACTCCCTTCCTCTGCCGAACATTTTCTCGGCAATCATAATCGCTTTTATTAATGCTTTTGCCTTATTTCTTGTTTCTTCAAATTCATTTTCTGGAATAGAATCTGCTACGACACCTGCTCCAGCTTGAACGTACGCTTTATTACCTTTAATAACTAACGTCCTTATCGCAATACAAGAATCGATATTACCATCAAAACCTAAGTAAGCAATCGCTCCTGCATAATACTGTCTTCTTGTAGGTTCCATTTCTTTTAAAATTTGCATCGCTCTTATTTTAGGAGCTCCTGAAACAGTCCCCGCTGGAAACGAAGAGAAGAGTGCATCAATTGGATGTACTTTTTGATCAATTCGTCCTGTTACTTTTGAAATCATATGCATCACATGCGAGAACTTCCCAATTTCCATAAGTACTGGAACGTCTACTGAGCCAAAACTAGCTACTCTACCGATATCATTTCTTGCTAAATCTACTAACATATAATGCTCAGCTCTTTCTTTTTCATCATTTAAAAGTTCTACCGCAAGAGCATCATCTTCTTCCTTTGACTTCCCGCGTTTTCGCGTGCCGGCAATCGGATGAATTTCGATATGTCCTTCTTCAATTTGAACTAATCTTTCAGGTGAACTGCCGACAATTTCGACATCGTCAATTTTTAAGTAAAATAAATACGGAGAAGGATTCACCATCCTTAATACTCGATAAAGCTCAATACCACTTACGGTGATATCTAATTCAAAACGCTGCGAAAGTACCGCTTGAAAAACATCGCCAGCACGAATATAATCCTTAATTGTATTAACATCGCTGCAAAACGTATTTTTATCATAATTCGATCGAACGTTTGCAAAGCTTACTTCCTCTTCTACCGGCGGTTGAAAAAGCTTTGTTGTTACATTCGATTGCAAAATCCTTTCAATCATAAGATTTATTTTTTCTGAAGCAGTCATATATAGTTCCTTTAAGTTGCTCTCATCTTCATTCCCAGTCCTATTCACATGGTGAATAACGAAAAGTTCTTTTTTATGGTGGTCATACGCTAAAATCGTTTCACAAAAAACAAAATTCATTTTTTCTTCCTCATCAAGTTTATTGTTTTTAGCTAGAACGGGTTCCATAAGTTCAACAGCATCATAGGAAATAGCACCTACAGCGCCACCACGAAAAGGAATCGGTAAATCAACTTCCTTTACATCAAGATAGGAGATAGCAGCGTCAAACGCCTTTTTAAAACTAGAGAAGGAAAATATCACTTCATTGTTTTCGTCTTCAAATGTGTATAAATTATTTTTTTCTTTTAAATAAAATTTCGGAGATAAGCCTATAAAAGAATATCTTGACCAAGGAGACTGCTCATCTTTACTTTCTAATAAAAAAACAGCTTCACTTTCTAATTGTTGAAAAATTTGGATCGGAGTTAATGTGTCCGCAAAAAAATGGGAAATAAAAGGAATGGTTTTATACTGTTTAGCATCTTCTAAAAATTCTGCAATTGAAGGGTTTTTCATTAATTTTCACCTCACTAATTTGGTGAAAAGAAAATGAAAAAGAATATGAGGATGAGATATATGATAGTTTTTTATACTTTAAATGCTTTATGAACTCTTATTATAAGATGGTTCAAATAAGCGAAAAAAGGGCTCTCTCATAAGTGTCTGACACCATGTAAAGCCCACTAAATATAGACGTATATATTTATTATCCGTCTATATTTAGTGCCTAACGGTGTCTGACACTTTGTTTTGAGACAGCCCCATACTTAATAAACGATACCTCTGCTCAGCTCATCTCACTTTTCTCATTCTCTTCTCTACTCTACTAATCACTATTCACTCTGCTCTAAAGAAAAGCGCAAGCGCCTTAGATAGGCAACCTTCTAAATTAAATTACGCTTATCTATTCTAATAAATCTACAACTAAACTATTCTTATAGGTCATCTTACACCCGGTTACGTGTATCTGTCAACTTTAAATCAGGTCTCAAATGAACAGCTTCCTCTAAATAAACATGTTTAATTTCTTGTTGTGCTACATCGGTATTAACCGTCAGCATTACTCGAATACATTTCTCTAAACTATTAGGAACAGGTATTTCCCTTGAGCACATTACTGGGACATATGTCCAATCAGTAAACGAGCGTAATGCTTTTGCCGGAAAAGCAGCATTTAAATCTTCAGTAACGGTGATCATTACGTGAGCAACGATGTCCGCTTCTAGTTGATTTTGTTCGATCATTTCTTTTAACAAACGTTCTGTCGATGCTACGATTTCATTTTCATTATTATTCTTTACTGTAATCGCACCGCGAATTCCTCTAACCATGTAACCCCTCCGTCGTTTCTATTTTCGAAATATTAATTAGCCTAATAATGACCTTAAGCGATCTTCTGAAACGGAAACGACCTCTACTTTTCCTATCTCACTTAATAAAACCATCCGAACAATGCCTTCTTCTGATTTTTTATCTTTTTTCATTGCAATAATTAGATCTTCTGTTTTTAATTGTTCAGGAATAGATACACTATAATTGTATTTTTTAAACCATTCCATAATGTTTGGGATGTTTAAGTTTTTATTATAGTAATCTTCACTCACTTTTAAAGCAAAGATTATGCCTATGACAACTGCTTCTCCGTGAGTTATTTTCCCGTAACCTAAATTTGTTTCAATAGCGTGAGCCAACGTATGACCAAAATTCAAAAAAGCACGAATTCCTTTTTCGGTTTCATCCTCTTTCACTACCGCTGCTTTCACGGAGATGGACCTTGTTAATAGCTCTTCAGCTACATCCCCTTTTATTTGTGAGAAATGATCGATATTTTCTTTTAACCATTTCAAAAAAGGAGGGTCCCAAATGAAACCATGTTTAATTACTTCAGCAAAACCAGAGCGCCATTCATGTTCAGGTAATGTTTGTAACGTTTCAGTATCATAAATAACGGCTTCTGGCTGATAAAAGGCACCCACCATATTTTTACCTAATGGGTGATTAATCGCTACTTTCCCCCCTACACTACTATCGTGGGCTAACAGTGTCGTAGGAACTTGCACAAAAGCAATGCCTCTCATGTATGTTGCAGCAACAAATCCTGCTAAGTCACCGACAACCCCACCACCGAGAGCAATGATAAGAGAGCGGCGATCTAGTCCTTTTTCAAGCGCAAATCCTTGAATTTCATAATAATTTTGAAATGATTTCGACGCCTCTCCGCTAGGAATTATATATTCATATACAGAGTGTCCATCATTTAGTGATGACTTAATATCATTTAAATATAATGGCGCAACTTTATCATCAGTTATTATTAAGATCGAGGTTACTGATAGCTGGAGACTCTTAATGATCCCTCCAATGTCAAAACGAATATCTTTACCAATATATAATGGATATTCTTTTGTTTTCGTCTCAATTCTCATCGCTTCCATTAAAAGTTTTTCACCCGTTCCTCGTAGCGTTCAATATTTTCTTTTATATCACCGATAAAGTCACTACCGAACTTATCTAACAAGGCAGAAGCAACTTCCCAGGCAACGACTGCCTCACAAACAACTGCCGCAGCTGGAACCGCACAGCTATCAGAACGTTCGATACTCGCCTCAAAAGCTTCCTTTGTGTCGATATCGATACTTTGTAACGGTTTATAAAGAGTTGGGATAGGTTTCATAACTCCTTTAACGACAATTGGCATTCCATTTGTCATTCCACCTTCGAAGCCACCTAAATTATTCGTTTTACGTTTGTAACCAATTTCTTGGTCCCAAGTAATTTCATCGTGAATTTCACTACCTGGTTTTCTCGCGGCTTCAAAACCAATACCAATTTCAACACCTTTAAATGCATTAATTCCCATCACTGCTCCAGCAATTTTTGCATCTAATTTTTTATCATAGTGTACATAACTTCCTAAACCAATAGGAACTCCCTCAACGAGGACTTCTACAACTCCTCCAATAGA
>SKOL01000210.1 GCA_007120055.1 Anaerobacillus sp. | reverse complement strand
CATTATTTACTAGGATATCCAATGAACCAAATAATTCTACAGCTTTTGCAACTGTATTATCAACACTTTCCTTACTTGTAACATCACACTTTATAAAGTAAGAACCATCTGCTTGATATCCATCTTCTCCATTCAAATCCGCAACAACTACTTTTACACCATTTTTTATTAATTCGTTAACAACATTTAAACCGATCCCAGAAGCACCACCAGTTACGATAGCAACTTTGTCTTCTAGACCTAACCAAGAAATACTCATACCATTTCCTCCTAAACCTACTTTTTTTACTGTGAAAGCATTTTCAATTTATGTTTTTAGTATAAAAGCAATAGTAGAGTAAATTAATACACTCTTTTTCACTAAAAAATGCAAAAGAGTGTATTATCAAAATTATTACATTACATGTGTTGAAGAAGTTGACGGTATTACAAATTTCAAACAAAAAAATCCCTACTGCCAACACGCGCAACTGGCAGTAGGGATTTCCCTTCAAATTATTAATTATTAATTTTTAATTATTAAACCAACGTCTCCTCTTCTTTCCTAAAGAAGCTCTTCAGAGCTCGATAAACATCGCCTTTTTCCTTCAAAATATAGTGGCGGAATCGTTCGTCTTTAATGTTTTTGTAGGCGTTCATGAGTGTACTGTGGCGGTTGTATTGGTATAGTTAGCCGGGATGTACCCGGAAAAATTATTGTAAGAATAAATATTCAGATTTTGGCTTTTAATTCACGAACAATTTTCTCGATTCCTACGTCAGCTCTTAATATACCTTGTAAATGTACAGACAATGTTTTAATTATTTCTTGATCCGTATTACCTACACCCATATTATCAATTTGTTCAATTATCCTTGATGAGCTATATTCAGCCTCTTTAATCAGTTTAAATAAATCAATATCAACTTCAGACGCTACTTTTGATAATTCTTGTGCCTTTTTAATAAAATCTTCACATGCGGTTTTGAAATCGTTCAAAGTACCATTAAAATTTTTAATACTTATTGATTTATACTTATTATTAATTTTAATAAAAAGAGGTAGTAGTTCTGTAAATAAATAGTTAGCAGTCTTATATGTACGTTTAAACTCTTGTTTTTCCTGTTTATCTAAAGTCCATTTAACACCAATAAGTGTTATAAATCCACCAATAATAGAGCCCGCTGCACTTACTAGAGCAATTTTTAAACTCTCACTCTCCCAACCTAATGTACTATTCATTAATGAAATTAAAGACACTGATAAAACCAAAATTATAAAGAGAATATAAGTTATAGCGAATATTTTTTCGTATCTGTTCATTGAATTACCCCCCATTGAATAGAAAGCAATAGTAAAGCAGGAACATGTAAAACAATATTTGATTATTAAACAATACTAAAGCATAAAAGGTACAAGCTCGTGCATGTACCTTTTACTTTTTATTAGATTGTTCTTTTAAGACTTTTTTTAATAATTCGATTGAGCTTTCTTCGGTTGGGTCATTTGTTCCGAGTTCGCCACTGAAGGCTTTACTTAGTATGGACTGCTTTATTTCTTCACTACTTTTTGAATAGGTGTTTAAATATTCTAGTGCTTCTTCTTCTTTAGGGAGTAACACTTTAAGTAATAACACTATTTCTTCCAATTCTTTTTGTGGTGGTAATTCTATTAATAGATTTTCTAATTTGTCCTTCGATATATTTGGGAAAGTTGACCCCGTTCCTAAATCATAAATCCTTTGTTGAATAGCGTGGATTCTGTAGTTAATATAATCTTGGATTAAAGGTGAGTGTATCGATGCTACACCTCTTCCAATACAAGACTTAAAACCAGCAATATTCATTCTACCAGTAGTTGAGCCACGCACACAAATTAATAAATCCCCTTCTTCACATTCCTTAGTTGGCGCTGTTGTCCATTTTATTTTTTTTGTACGTGAAAATGGTGTTGGCCCAAATTCTACAGGTCCATTTATTAAAGGAATACCTTTTCCTTCATCGTTATATGAGTCTCCTTTGGGACTTTGACCCATGGTAATATTGCTTATATCACCGAGTCTAACCCACTTCCAACCTTGTGGTAGTTCGTAAGGAATATTTGATATGGCATCTAAAATAGTCTCTTTTTTGGTACTTCTATTATTCTTTTCTTTTCCTTCCTTAATTAAATGTAAAAATTCATCTAGAGAAAGTGGTTCTTTATTTCCACCTCTCCACTGCTCTGTCAATTCCCCCCGAAAAGCCTTATCCAAAATCGAAGCACGGCGAAGTTCAAATGTTTCTCTTGCTTCTTCAATAAGTTGTTTTGCTTCGTCAATTTTATTTAGAAGTCTTTCTACTTTTTCAGCGATTCGTTTTTGTTCACCTAATGGTGGGAGAGGAAATGGTAATGAATTCATAGTTTTAGGTGATACCCTTGGTAAATTTATACCACTACTATTAGCATTAGCAAACTGTACAACATGCGTTAAACCCAGGTAATGATCTAACAACTTACTAGAAGTTTTAGATTTGGAGCGATACACCAAAATGTCAGTTGATGCAACACCTGAAAACTCAACAAAAGCATGTTTATTTAAATAAGGCCGCAATTTACCATATAAAACATCTCCTGATTTAAATACAACTTTCTTACTCTTTACCCCTTCAGCAGTAGTTATATCTAAAACTCCACCACATTTTAACAAATTTTCTAAACCAATATAGTTTTCATTACCTTCTGGTTGAATTTGTTCATTTACATGTGAGTAGTATGAGTTCAGCTTTGACCATACCCAATTTTCTGGTACCTTATATGGATGCTCTTCCACTGGTACTATCGCATCATCCAGTAATTCCTCTATCGTTTTTTGTTCCTTTGCTTTCCTACTCATCTTTATCTACCTCAGTGGCTTTACTTTGTCCAGTTTCTACGGCACGAAGCTCTCTTACAACCTCATTCAACAAACCAACCGCTTGTTCCAACTTAGCAATAGCATCTTCTGCTGAATCAATTGGATCTGGTAAGTTTTCATAGGCTGAAAGAGACTCATCTGCAATTAAACCGATATCTAAGCTATCACCCTTTTTCCGAATTTCTTCACGAGTAAAGACGTTCCAGCGCTCGTCTTTTACTTTTGAGCGATCTTCTGCTAAATAGGCTTTCTCAAAGTCTGCAAAGTGTTTCTCTGTTAGTGGTGTGCGTTTTCCAAAGCTAGGCATGTTTGTGCGTAAATCGTATACCCAAACTTCTTTCGTATTATCCGTATCTGTTTTTTCTCTAGTAAAGAATAATACGTTCGTTTTGACACCTTGAGCATAGAAGATCCCTGTCGGTAATCGGAGTATCGTGTGTAAATTACACTTGTTCATTAAGTCGGCGCGGATTTTGGCACCAACTCCACCTTCAAAGAGAACGTTATCAGGTAATACAACTGCTGCGCGAGCATTACCGTCAGATTTTAAAGCGCGGTAAATATGTTGAACAAAATTTAATTGTTTATTTGTCGTTGTAAAGGTTAAGTCATCTCTAGTTGGACGTTCACCACCTTGCTTTGTACCAAATGGTGGATTCGTCATGATCACATCATAGTTTTTTAAGTCTTTTCCTTGTTCAGAAAGGGTATCACCGAGAATGATTTCACCTTGAATATCATGAAGCATTGCATTCATTAACGCTAAACGGTGTGTGTCTTTTACTAGCTCAACTCCAGTGAATGCTTTAAATTTTTGAAATTCTGCTTCTTTTTCACCTAAATCAAAATAATCGTCTGTTTGCTCGCGAACGTGACGGTCCGCTGCAATCATGAACCCAAATGTTCCAGCTGCGGGGTCATTACAACGTTCACCTGGTTTTGGATCTACTAGCTTTACTATTACATCAATTAATACACGCGGTGTAAAATATTGACCTGCCCCTGATTTTGTTTCACTCGCGTTTTTCTCAAGTAATCCCTCATAAAGATCGCCTAAACCTTCTTCTTTCGCGCTATACCAATCAAGCTCGTCAATCGAGCGGATAATTTTTTCAAGGTTTTTCGGTTCATCAATATTTGTTTTTGCATTTGTATAGATTTGCTTTAAAATATCGTTACCTTCGTTCCCTAAATCAATTAGTAGTTTTTGATAATGTGTTTTTAATTCAATTCCATGAAGTTTCGTTAGTGAATCCCAACGGTATTCTTCAGGGATTGATCCTTCGTTATCGGTTTCCTTCATCATTTTTAAGAAGAGAAGGTACGTTAATTCTGTTACGTACTGGTGATACGTAATTCCATCATCACGAAGTACGTTACATAAATTCCATAGTTTCTGTACAATTTGTTGGTTACCCATTTTTTACGCTTGCTCCTTTTCGTCATTAACATATAGTGCATAGTTAATTTTACTTACAATGTCATCGAGTTGTCCACCAAAGATCTTGTTTAGCTGTTTATAACCACCACGACTTTTAAACGGTTCGACGTTAAAAGCCTTTTCTGGATCTGGGTCTAAGACAGATTCTTGTAACAACTGCTTTTCAATTCGTTCTAACCATGATTTTTGAACTTTCGGCCATGCTTTCATCGCATAGATTTTTTTCATTGCTTGTTTAATTCGTTCCTCATGACTAATGAGAGGATCACCTAGAGCATTCTGACGAATGAACGAAATAATATCGGCAGCGATATCTTCATTTTTCGCATCTCGCCATGCGGTTTGTAAGCTTTTTTCCGTATAGCCTTTTTGATCTAAAGCAATTTTTAGTTCACGAAGTTGTGCTCGGGTTAATTCTTTTGGGCGAGTAACAACGACTTGTAAAGCCGGTATTAAATTCATGTTTTCTTTTATAAATTGATTAAAGCTTTGTAAATAATCTTCTGGCTTTTCAGCATTACCGTAGCCTCTAGTCACTTCTTTTACTTCGTCTGCATGGGTTGAGATATATTGCAAAACAGGTCGCCCTTTATTTTCATCTATATATTGAATGATGTTTTCGTTTGAAGACAGTTTATTTACGACTTCCTCATGATTAGACTTTTTAATCCAATCAACGAACTCATTTACGGTTTTTCCACCTGTGAGTACTTTAAAGTCTTCATGTTCTTTATCGCGCCATTGTTGTTTACGTCTTTGGATTTTCGCAATTAACTGCTCTTTGTGCTGCTGTTGTTGCTCTTTTTCTTCTAATTGTGCTAGTTCTTCTACTAATTGTTGTACGGTTACTTTCGGGCTTTTTACTACTGGTTTCATAGACGTGTATGGCTTTAACGATTCATATAGACCAACGGCATCAAAAATTGAAAAGTGATCTTTTCCAATGTCATCACAACGGCGAGTTGCTCTTCCTAACATTTGCTCATAAAGAATACGTGAGCGAACTCTTCGTAAAAAGACGATATTGGTAATGGCAGGAACATCTACACCTGTCGTTAATAAATCAACGGTGACGACGATATTTGGTAAGCGTTCATTTTTGAATTGACGAATTGCTTGGGACGGATCTTTAACAGAACCGGTAATTTTCATAACAGCATTATCATCAATTGGTCCATGAATGTTTTCTAACTCTTCTTTAAAAATACGAACAACCATATCCGCATGGTCATCAGTTGCAGCAAAAATTAATGTTTTTCCACTACTTGTCGGATCAATGTAATTTGCAAGCTCCGCTAAAATAACACGATTGAAGTTCTCAGTGATAACCGATTTATTAAAATTGGTGACATCTATATTCACTTCATCTTCAAGTAGTTCGGTTTCGATTTCACCTGTACGTGTATTGTACAGCTCAACCGTTTCGCCTCTTTCCCACTTAATCCCTGACTTTTTTAACGTCGTTTCAAACTGATACGGTGGCTCATGATCAATGAGATAACCGTCAACGACTGCTTCTCGGTACGAGTAAGTAAAAACTGGCTTTCCGAAAATATCAACGGTGTGCAACGCTGGTGTTGCTGTTAATCCGATCCTTGCTGCGTCAAAATAATCAAGCACTTGTCGATATTTACTTACGTAATCGCTATGGTCACGGAACACTTCTTCTACTTCCGACATTTCTTTATCTAGCGTATAACCTCGATGCGCTTCATCGACGATGATACAGTCATATTGATCAACAGTTGGTGTGTTTTCGTCATTGTCAGAATAAAATAGTCGTTTTAACATTCCTTGAACGGTAGCGATTTGAACTTTCGTTTCAGGGTTTGGTTTTACATCTTCCAATGACTTTAGCTCATAAATTTCAGTAAAAGAATGATAATTTTCAAGCTTTGAGTCTTTAAAAGCTCCTTCTGCTTGTTCACCAAGTGCGGTTCTGTCTACTAAAAATAATATTCGTTTAAAGCGATTATGTTTTACGAGGCGATAAATAAGCCCGATTGCCATTCTCGTTTTCCCCGTACCTGTTGCCATTGCAAGTAAAATGTTTCGCATTCCTTCTTCTAAGGCATGTTCAACTGCTTTAATCGCATTTTCTTGGTACGGTCGTAAATTTAAATAACTTAAACCTTCATCTTTTAGCTTTTTGTTCGCTCGATCAACATCTTGTTTTAGTAACTCTTTAATCCCTTGTGGAGAATACCAAGCTTTTAAAGGGCGCGGATGATTAGTCGGTTTTCTTGCATCTAAAAACCAGATTCCCGAACGCTCTTCAAATTGCTTTAAATAAGGGCGACCATTTGTTGCAAACAAAAACGGCACGAAATAATCGCCATACGGTTCATGTATGATTTCATCACCTTTGGGAACTACAAGTCTTGCATAATTTTTCGCTTGATCGATGTCAGAAAGGATATTTTTACTTAATCGTTTCGCTTCTATAATGCCGACAAACTCTAGGCCAATGAAAAGTGCATAATCAGCAAAGCCTTTTTTTAATGGCCATTCAGCAATCGCTAAGTTCTTTCCTTTTTCAGGCCTCGTTCCTTTCCCGTAACGAAGCTTTTGGGTATCAACGTCCCAGCCAGCTTTTCTTAGTTGTTCATCAATAATAATCCGAGTTTCATCTTCAGTTAAGTTAAAGCGGCTGCCCAAGGATTTCGCTTCTTTTTTTCGTTTTAGTTTGTCTTTATCCGGGATGTAAAGTTGCTCTTGTCGTAATTTCTCAAGCTCTTCTTCAAGCTTGGCTACTTTTTCTTCATATGTATTTGCTAGAGCTTCGATTTCTTCTTCAGTTGTAGCGTTAGCTTGTGTAGGCACGTCGTATTCTGGCTCTACAAAATCCCAATCGCCGTATACTTGCATAAGCCATACTGACAAGCGAAATGCCATATGTAATAGGACTTCTGCTTCTTTTTCCGTACCAAAACCAGCTTGATGTACAGCTTTATTACCTTTTTTACGAATAGTATCAAGAATGTTATAAATTTCTTCAGTAATCAAATCATCGCGTCGTAACGCTTGAAGTCGATCAACCTGGTTCGTATCATAAGTTTCTTTTATTTCTTCGTATGCCAACACATACTTTGTTAACGTCTCAGCAAACATTCGAAGTTTAATCAAGGTTGTATTTGGATCTATATATACGTTTCTCTCTGCTGTCTCACCTAAGTTAGCTAAGATCTCCCATTTATCAGCAAGAAATTGAAAATTACTCTTTCCCAACATACACACCTCCAGTTAGTACTTAATTACTATTATAACCAAAAAAAGGGAGTTGGGAGTATAAGAAATTAAACTTACACAATAAATAAACCCAACTAATTCATTTAAAAAATGAAGTATATCTAGGGCAAATCATTTTGGAAAAAAAGAAATACATTAAGCGAAACGGGAAGCATACTAAGAAAAAAATACCTCCTGAACGTTGGCAACGGCACGAAAACGCCCATGAAGCAATCATTTCTGAGAATTTATTCGAAAAGGCAAATTCTGCTCATAGTAAGCGCTGGCGACCGCCAACTATCCAAACTAAAAAACTATCTAATCCGTTAGCTGGCATTTTAATTTGCGAGTTATGTGGTCATTCAATGGTTTATCAACCGAGAAAGGATCGCCCGAATCCACAAGTGAGGTGTGTTCAACCATCGTGTAAAAGTATTCAAAAAGGCGCTGCCTTAAGTCTTGTAGAAGAACGAATATTGCAAGGTTTAAACGAAATTATAGAGGCATTTAAACTAGAAGAGACTATGTTGTTTCAAATGAAAAAACAAACGTCAAATGAACTCCCTGTAAAAGAGAAAGCCCTTGAAAACAAACAAAATGAATTAGAAGAACTCCAAAAACAAAAAAACTCACTCCACGGCTTCCTTGAAAAAGGAGTATATGACATAGATACATTTATGGAACGCCAAAAGACACTGGTTGCACGTTTAAAACAAACTGAAGAGGAATTTGAAATTATTAAAGATGAAATAACCAGAGAAAAGCGACAAGGTGAGAATATTACGAAGTTCATGCCAAAGGTTAAAAGCGCTTTAGAAGCCTATCATACAACCGAAGAAATAGAAGAAAAAAATCGCCTTCTCAAGACAATACTTGAGAAAGCGACTTATTTACGAAAAAAAGAATGGAAGAAAAAAGATGAGTTTGTCGTGCAGTTGTATACGAAAGTATAAACAGCATGCAAACTCTTTTTTCACCCTAATTATAGAACCTAACGTTTTACACTTATTTATATCCTTTTAACCCTAAGTACTTATAAATATATCTTTTCCCTTTTTTATCCTTTTTGAATATACCTAATTCAACTAGTTCTGAAAGGTCAGTTCTTGCAGTTTCATAAGAAACCTTCATTTTTTTTAGGTACTCTTGAATAGATGTAATATTACTTTCTTTTCCTTTTATTAAAGACAAAAACTTTTTTTGTCTTTTAGATAAAATGATATCGTCTTTTTCTAATTCTAATATCAATATATCGTGTTCGAGTTCCTTTTTTAATTTTGTGATCATATCCTCAATAGATTCTAGAGTCATTTCAGAATAAGCCTTTATAAAATAGGTTAGGTCGCTTCCATAGTCTTCTGTATCTTTAATCGCTTTATAATATTTACCTTTTTTTTGGTTAACAACAGTTGAGATTGAGAAGAACCTAAAGAAATTATAACCTTTTTTTAGTAGATACATATAAGTGAAAGCTCTTGCTACTCTACCGTTACCATCATAAAAAGGGTGTACATATACGATATAAAAGTGAATTATAAAAGCTTTAATAAGTGGATTAATGAATTTCTTTTCATCATTAATGAAAGAAAACAATTCATCCATCATTTGTTGAACCTCTTCCATTGGGGGAGCAACGTAAATTGGTTCAGTTTTTGTTTGGTTTTCAGACATTACATAAACTGGTCCATCTCTATATTTCTCAGATATTTCATCTTCATCTAACGTGTTTTCCGTAATAATTTTATGCAAAGAAATAAATACCTCTTCATTTAAATCCCTATGCAAATTATCTAATATAAACTCCAGTGCATGGTAATTATTCAAAATCATTGTTTCACTTTTATTTTTTGGGTCTTTAGTATTTACAAGTTCGCGTGTTCTTTTTTTAGTTGAAAAAGCTCCTTCAATAACACTAGAAAAAAATGCTTCGTCAATTAGACTCTCTATCAATACTCTGTGTTGTATTTCAGAGACTACTAATTCACCTAATTCTTGCTTAGCCCTAACATCAATATTATGAATTATCTTTTCTAAAGAGGGTGTCATAGCATACCAAAAATTATTTCCTTCTTGATCTTTTAGCGGGATTTTTCTGCCATTTGCCTTTCTTTTTTCTAAAATATCCCCCCACAAGTTTGCTCTAGTCTGTAAAAGATTAGTATCAACTCTATACATAATTTCTGGTTTGTTTAAGTATCTATCGACCGTAAACTTCTCATAGAGTTCTTGTATCAAATTATTATCATACTTAATAAAATCATCCATAATATTCACCACCTTATTCGTTAAGTATAGTTAATTAAAATATTTTTATACCGAAAAGTAACTATTATTATTTATTTTATTACTAATTTACTACTAACGAAACACCTTTTTGTGAATTTTTTTATGAATTTTACATTGAGTAAGAAGCTGTATAGTACATCCCATCTCCCTCATTACATTTACACTTTCTAAAATATTGAAAGTAATACCTTCAAATAAGGCATGAAGTAATAAGGATTTATTTTGATTTAAAGTTAATAAATATAAATGAGGCACAGCAGTAAAGTATTTGAGGCGACGAATACACACACGGAAGGACGCAGATGTTACATACTTTAGTGGCATAACATATTAGGAAAGTTGCCTTCTCATGACAATACTCAATAAAGCGACTTATTTCGAATGGTAGAAAAAGGACCAGTTAGTGGTGCAGTAGGAATAACTAACCAGATGTAGAACTACTAATAAATGAGGGTTAGATTTATTAAAGCAAAGTGAATTATGAGAGGTCTCTAACTTGCTCGAAGCATTTTGATTGTCAGCCGATACATCCGAGCTAACCATACTGATATTAAAAAACTACCACCAGCACTCAACTGGCAGTAGTGGTTTTCCTTCTAATTTTTAATTTTTACACCAACGTCTCCTCTTCCTTCTTAAAGAAGCTCTTCAACGCGCGGTAGACATCGCCTTTTTCCTTTAAAATATAGTGGCGGAATCGTTCGTCTTTGATGTTTTTGTAGGCATTCATCAGTGTACTGTGGCGGTTGTATTGGTATAGTTGGCCATCATATACCCATGCTAATTATTAGAATTACCAAGGATTTAAGGATTCAACGACATAACACACATCTTTATGCTACTGTTCAAAACTTTCAATTTTAAATGTTGTTGATAAATTGCATAAAATCATAACCATCCCCCCTCCAATTAGATACTATCCTATGGTTTCCTTATTATTTAACATTCGACGGTATGTATTTAATAGGTAATCTAATTTTTGACTTAACCAAACAGTTTTCACATGGTTATATCCTTTTTAGTTGCCAACTTTATTCATTTTAATTCGCAATGCTTCTATTTCAGCATTTAGTTCAGTTAGGCTTAAATCTCTTGTTTGCATTACTTGTCCCTCTCCTTCCTTCACCATTTAATAAAAGAATTTCTACTTGATCACTTTTTTTAAAACCTCTAGTTCCACCTGGAAGTGCAACTAACGCATCTGAATTTGCTAAAGTACAATTTACACCAAAATTTAATTCGTAAAGCTATGTAAGCTGTTATGATGTGAGGTTTTATAGTTAAAAGGACTGTCCAGTCTGTAAGTTCACTATACTTCAACTTAATTTTTAGATATAATATTGCTTAATCTAAAAGTAGAGGTTCTAGTAACTGACACTTACATTGGACAGCCTTTCTTATTTTTTATTCAAATTTTACGCTTTAGTATTCGAATGGGACTTTTCTTCTTTCTTCTCTACTTCAAACTCTTCTACTACGTCTTTTGTAAGTTCTCTTGTAGATGTTTTAAACTCTCTTAGTGTTTGACCAAATGCTTTACCTAACTCTGGAAGTTTTTTAGGTCCAAAGATAATTAAAGCAATGACAAAGATAAGGATTAAGCCTGGTACTCCAATATTACTTAACATAGTTCCTCCTCCTTTTTATTAAAAGACTGACCTTTGCTTTATTGATCAGTCCCTTTTTCAATTTATTAATCTTTAACGATATTTACACGAGACTCATACCAAGAATTCTTCCACCAATCGGTTCGCTTAAGCACTATAGGAACAACCTAGGCTTGATTAATACCTTCACAAATACTATCTAAATGAATTATATATTGGTATGGAACTATCTTTGTTGTTTGAATTTACATGTTTTAATTAGTACATTTGTAAATCTGAACAACCAAAAAGAGCACCCAAAAATGGACACTCTTATAATCTTAATATTTTTTTAAGAATTTGATATTTAAGGAGCAATCAATGAATTTCATAATTCATTATTCTCGCCACTAAGATCAATATATAGTTGCGTGATGTGGCTCATTTTTGGTAATTATGAAATTCACTCCAATAAGCTTTTATTATTTTTTCCATAACAGGGTAACTACAAATCAGATGGTACCGCTATTAACTTTGGCATTATCAATTACGAATTGTATTCATCGTATAAATTTTTAATGTAACCAACAAGTCTAATAGATCATTGTTATTTTGAAGATCAATTTGTAACACATTTTCAATCCTCTTTAATCTATTCCTTAAAGTATTAGTATGGATAAATAATTTGTCTGCTGTTGATTTCAGATTTCCATTTTCATTTAAATATATTTGTAAAGTATTGACCATATCTGTTTCATTTACTTTATCATATTGAATTAGTTCACCAATACACTCCTGACAATAATCATCGAGTTGCTCTTGTCGTATAGATGCTAAAAGTCTAACAACACCTAAATCCTCGAAGTGAGTAATTTGACTTTTATCTACTTTTAACATGCATAATTCTAATGCTGTTTTAGCCTCTTGAAAACTCCGGCAAAGATCCATAATGGATGGATAATAGCGTCCAATTCCAATACGAATGACAAAATTAGGGTTTAGATCTGATACATTTACCTTTATTAAATGAGCAAGTTTTTTTACGTCTTTTTTTCTTTCTTTAAAATCTTTAGAAGTCGTTTCAGGATAAATTATGAGGTACTTTCCATTTAGTTCTACTGTTAATGGCTTATAAAATAAAGCACTCATCGTATTACGAATAACTAATTCCATATGATCGAAAAATTCCTGTTCGATTCCGTCTCCCTGATCATTATATATATCAACTAATAATAGCTGATGCGGTACGGTAAAATCCCATCCCCACACACTTGCTTGATTAATGATTTCATATTGAGAATCGAAATTATTATGAAGAAGATCATAGATAAAGTTCTTTTGATATTTCTTTTCTACTTGCTCAACCTCTAATCGATTTATTAATTGAGTTATTATAAAAGGGACCAATCTTTTAACGTGAACTAAATCAAATGTAGTTACTTCCTCTGATTTTTGTTCAATAACGATGTAGCCATATTGTTGATGATTATTTTGCAATTTTAAAAAGTAAACATCATTAGCTACTTGGGTAGTAACTTTTTTAAATTCATCTATCTGTTCGTAATTATTTGTATAGTAGGATTTTTTAAAATTAGACAATTTTTCATCTAGGTTGTTAACGGAGTGTTTATCTCTAAAATAAAAAGTTTGAAAATATGGATCTATAACAAATACAGACTGCTGCAACCTTATTTCAATTTTTTCTATCAATTCTTGTATGCCATCATTACCAACAAAACGAATATCATGTGTAGAGCAAGCCACGTAATTATAGAATTGATTTATATTTTTTAAGCTTTTCACCAACTCAAAAGCCTCTTTTATTTGCTTAATCGTCAAGGAATCAGGAACATATATTACGGCGATATTTATGGCCTCAAATTTACTACTAAACTTTTCAGGAATATTCGGAGGTTGTTTCCCTGTAAAAATAAGCGCAGAAGCACTTTTTTCAATCGCCATTTCTATAAAAGCAAGTAACTGTTTCCCTGATAAAAAATCATTAGAAATAACCAGAACACTATTGGAAACAGTCGTTTCAGAGCAAGTACTATCTATTATCTTTGAAAAATAGTTGTCTTTACCCTTCCAACCAAATAAAATCTCAAATTTATTTAATGGAGCAACACTTAACAACTCATTAATCGTTATATTATTCATCTAACTTAGCTCAGCTCCTCTCTTATTTCACGCCAGTGACAATCAACCTTTGTTGGAGGAATTAATGTTACGGAAGGTTTTGTAAATTTAGCCATGGTCACATAAGGAGCCCATCCTTGTTCATTATTGGTTTTAACTTCTAATATGTTGATTAATTGAAGTGCTTCCGAAATACATGCTGATACACAGGCTGGATTTAAACTTTTATCTAATCGCTCTACACACATATTGCATTTGTCTACTTTGTTAGTAATTGAATTGAATTTAGGCGCATTAAATGGACATGCACCAAGACAACTTTTACATCCTATACAGTTTCTAGCGTTATGAATAACAACCCCATCTCTTCTCTTCCTAAAACAACGCTTAGGGCACACGGCTATACAGGCTGGATTTTCACAATGATTACATGACATTGATAAAAACACATAGTCCGATTGTTCATTGTAAATTTTACTAACAGTTCTCCTATGAAGAATACCTAATTGATTTTCATTCGTACAAGCCATCTCACAGCCTCTACATCCAATACAACGCTTTAAATTTATTTGAAATCCTAATTGTATACTCACAATACCGACCCCTAAATAAGAACATTTTTGTGAAGTAACTCTTTTTCTTACTAACTTATTATATAATGTTAGTAAAACCACATACAAACTAACATTTAGTGAACAGGAGGGTTAACGTATGTCTATAGAACAAAGTGGCTACAAAATTACAAGACATGTTTGCCCCAGAAATTGCTACGGAGCATGTGGGATGGTTGCATACACAAAAAATGGTATTCTTAAAAAAGTGGATGGTGATCCTGCTCACGAGTATACGAAAGGAAAACTCTGTGCAAAAGGGTACAGTTATATTAATCGGGTTTACCATCGTGACAGGATTAAATATCCTTTACTTCAGGAGAAAAGAGGTTCTGGAAAATGGAAAAGAATATCATGGAATAAAGCCCTGTCATTAATCGCATCTAAAATAATTGAGTTAAATAATAGATATGGCTCTAATTTATCTATTTGTCTAAATAAATATTCAGGGAACTTTGGAGTTCTTCACAATGCAGTTGAAGGCTTTTTTAATGGACTAGGAGAAACAACAAGAGTAATTGGGTCTCCATGTTGGTCTGCCGGCCTAGATGCACAGTATTACGATTTTGGCAGTTATGAAACATCTGATCCATCCGATATTCAAAATGCGAAGCTTATCATATTATGGGGAGTTAATCCAGCATGGACTGCCGTTCACTCACTACCATATATTTATCAGGCTCAGGATCAAGGGGCTAAGGTAATTGTTATTGATCCTATTCAAACAATAACTGCAAAAAAAGCAGACAAATATGTTCAAATTCGTCCAGGAGGCGATGGGGCACTAGCTATAGCAATTGCAAAAATTCTTATAGAGAATGATCTATATGATCAATCATTTATTGATCAATACACATTAGGGTGGCAGTTATTTAAAGAATATGTAGAAGGCCTGGATATGAGTGAGTTAATTGAACAATGCGATGTTAATGAAGAGACCATCTCTTCATTAGCAAAACAAATCGGTACAATTAAACCTTGCTTTATCTGGTTGGGTTTTGGAATGCAACGTCATAGCAATGGTGGGCAAAACATCCGTGCCATAGATGCGCTATGTGCGATGACAGGTAATATTGGACTACCTGGTGGTGGGGTGAATTTTGCTCAACTAACTACTTGGAAATACACGAATGATATTTTAAACAATAAAGACATCGAAAACCGCATTATTGAAATAAATGAATTTTCAAATCAATTAAAAGAACTAAAGGACCCACCGATCAAATTTTTGTGGGTTTCTTGTAGAAATCTTTTAACCCAAGACCCTCAACAAAATAAAACTATTGAATCTCTTCGTGAACTTGAAATGATCGTTACAGTTGATCATTTTTTAACGGCAACCGCACTGCAATCCGATATTGTCTTACCAGCAACAACACATTTTGAAGAAGAGGATATTGTATCAGGATACTGGCATCATATTGTCGGTATTAACGAGAAAGCCATTGAACCATACTTCGAAAGCAAAAGTGATTTAGAAATTGCAAAAGCACTTTCCAAAAAGCTTAATCAAGAATCTCCTGGTTTCAGTTCATTTGCAACTAGTGGCGATCCAATAGATTTTATTGAAAGAGAGTTTAATGAGGATTTTTATAACCTGCTTGAAACTGAGCATTGGTCTAAATTGAAAGATGAACCTAAACGAGCAAATATTCCTAAAACTGCTTGGGTAGATAGAGAGTTTAAAACCCCTTCTACAAAGTATGAATTTTATTCTGAACGTGCAAAAAAGGATGGTTTCTCACCGTTACCTCAATTTGATAGAGGAATGGAACCTAGTCAAAAATATCCTTATTGGTTATTAACACCTCATTCACAATTTGGGCTAAATTCCCAATTCCAAAATTTAGATTGGGTTTCAAGTATGAACCCCGAACCATACGTTTATCTAAATCCTAAACTTGCCGAGAAAAAGAATATAGATAATAATTCAATGATCAAAGTTTTTAATCAATTTGGGGAAGTAATCGTAAAAATTAAAACAACTAGTGACGTACCGATGGATACGATCCTCTTCTACCAAAGTTGGTTCCCTAATAGTAACCTTTCAATCAATGTGCTAGTACCTGGGTTTCCAACAGATATGGGGAAAGTTTCTACGGGCTCAAGAGGAATTGCCTTTTATGATGCTTTTGTAGACTTTGAAAAGGTATAATACTTTCTTTAAAAACATCTCAGAATTCACATCAAAAATGGCAGCTTTTTAAATTAATATGTAGTAAAAAGCTTAGAATTCCCTTCTAAGCTTTTTTATTCGAAGCGAACTCGTTTCAGCAAGCTGAAACATCGAGAAATCAGATGGAGTCTCGACTCCACCTGATTAAAAGTTCCCACCTACGCTACGCGTTGAGGTAGGGGTCTATAACCCTTAAACCATTTAAGGGTTAATTTTTACAGTAAATAAACAAACTTTTCATTAAAAAAAGTACCCTTTTTCAAGGTCATTTGAATATGTTTTTCATAACAGATCTCTTCACATAAACCACAGGATACACATTTATTAGTTGACAAAATTATATTTTCTTCATCCATTACAAGCGCATCAGTCGGACACAAAAATGCGCATGCCCCGCAACGAGTACAGCTATCCTCTATGTTCGGAATGAGAAGTGTTAGCTTTTCTTGTAATTCTGGATGCCTTTTAAATTCAGCAAATAGGAATGCTCTTTTATCAGTATGAATAACAGCATCGTTTAATAAACGATCTACTAACGTATTTTTAATTTCAGTCACTTCTTCAGCTACCTCTTCTAAATCACTAAGCAGAGTATGGTAGCGATTAAATTTATCAAAAGGGGATAAGGTAGTTTCTACTTCTAGTACTTCCTTAACAGTAATCGTATTCGTCTCCTTTACCTCTTCAAGTAAAAAAGATAAAAATCGACGACGATTATGATTTTCGATCTCTTCATATTTAGTAGTCAAGTTATCGATGCTTGAGGTCATATGAAATACTTCATTAATAGAAGATTCAGCTTTATTTAGTTTCTTTAAGAATACTTCTCCTCCAATGGAAGTGTTACAGCCATTACATAATTTTGAATCATAGATAATACCTAAATTAGAAGTATTCATTCCTGTACTTATCCAAAACTCATGTGGAAGCATTCCTAAACAAGGTACCTCTACTACATTTGATTTACAATTACTATTCATTGAAGAAGAGCAGGCTATATAAACAGCCTGACCTTTTTCTGATAAACGTATTATTTTGTTAAATAATTGAATGAGGGGAGGGTGATTCCATTTTAAGGCATTGGTTGGACAAACAGATGTACAAATTCCACAATTTAAGCAATTGGATTCGATTTCAATTGAGTCTAATTTAATTTGTATGCTATTCATTGGGCAAACATCAACGCAGCCAGAACAACTACTAGTAACGGCACGTACTTTTAAACACTTATTTGGTTCGACTTCAATTTTATCGATTTTTTTTAAGAGAACATTAGACATCTTATTAATCTGATTTAAAAGCATAGGAAATCTTCCTCCTCTCAATTCTTATAAATGAATAGCTGATGAGTAAAATAAGACTCTTCCGATAAACTCTGCTACAAAAAAGCATAAAAATGGTACTAAAACATAAGGCAGGGTATAACCTTTATTATTTATGAATGAATATCCAGCAATAAACATTCCTATAGTTAATGCAATTAATTTAGCCCAGAAAAATGGACTTGACGTAAGAATTGATGCTGTTTCAACAGCCTCTACAAATCCGCCTTTTAGCATAGTTAGGTTAATCACATTCATTAAGATAGCCATTATGGCAACCACAATAATATACAAAGATAAATTTATAAACTTTTTATCTACTACTAATAACAACAATTGAACAAATACAGGTCCTAGTAATAGTGCAGTTACGAAAAATGCTGCCATTGTCATACCATTATTCCAAGCTGGAACTGCTGGAATTGTATAGATCATTGCTGTGCTATATATCGTAATCATTCCAAGGACAACGGCGGTCCATCCAATAGTTTTCTTTATTGAATCATTTTTGGCAACAAAGGTATAAAAGAATACGAATAATATGAATAGAGGATAAAACACGATTTCTCTAGAAAGCCATGAGTTGCCAAAATTCAAGATTGCTTTATACGCTTCAAACGGGTGACTTAAGTGAAACACAGATACGATTACCGCTACAACTGAGATTGCTAATATTGACATCAAGCTAACATAAGTAGCTTTTTTAGAAGCTTTTCGTTTATAAGCGTCCAATAAAAATATAGTTGCAAACGCACCAATTGCTAATTGTGAAAGAAAAGTAAAGATAACAAGCGTGATACTTTGTTCCATTAGTTTTCCCTCCAAACTACATTAGTTGATAGTGGTAATTTGAATCTAGTAGAAGAACCAGTGATACTTGGATCATTAAAACCTTTAATCTCAGAAACTACCTCAGATTCATTAATTGTATTTAGGTTAATAATTGAAATAGCTTCCATTGGACATGAAGACACACAGATTGTCTCCTCTCCTACTTCTAAAAGGTCTGAACACATACTACATTTATCTACTTTTCTCTTTATGGTGTCAAATTGCGGAACACTATAAGGGCAAGCTGTTGCACACATTTTACAACCAATACATCGTTCTTGATTATGTTTGACAATGCCATTTTCAAGCTTTGTGTAAGCGCCTGTTGGGCAAGCCTTCGCACAAGACGGTTCCTCACAATGATTACATGCGGTAGAAATGTAGCAACGCTTTACAGTTCCGGTTAACATTTCATCGACTTCACTTATAAATCGTCGATTTAGTTTTGGTTCTAATTGATAAAAGCTTTTACAAGAAATCGTACAAGCATTACAACCAATACAACGATCCATATTAATTTGGAAACCTAATCTTTCCCTTTGCTTTGTCATCATTTAAACCTCCTTACATTTTATCAATATTTACGAATTGATCATGGAATGCCAAACCAGCTTGCCCTGTTGCACATTCACCCATATCTGCTGGGGTAGCCTTTACTAGATAATTCACATTGAAATTTTGGTCTTTATACCAAGCTTCATACATGACAACTCCATCTTTTGGTACTGATTGTGTTATTTTAGCTTTCACTTCTACAAAACCAATTTCATTTGAAACCTTTACCATAGCTCCATCTTTAATTCCTTTTTGTTTCGCCAAGATAGGGTGTATTTCCACAAATGGGTCCTGATGAACAGATTGCATCCACTCTAAGTTTTGAAATTGGGAGTGTAAACCATATTTCCAATGAGGAGTTAATAATCGAATTGGTGTTTCAGTTGGAACCTTTAACTCCTCTACGTATACTGGTAGAGCGTGATTTCCATAAGAAGCACTTCTTACTGATAAAAACTCATATTTTCCTGATGGTGTTCGAAACTTCCCATCTGCCCAAGCTGCATCATAGCCTGAAAATTTCACAGTTCCTTCTACTAAAATGTCTTTCCAATCATTAAATCCGAATTCCTCTAGTTGTGCATCTGACATTTCCATACCAACCCACTCTTCCATAGAACGATCTGTAGGATACGTGCATGAACCAGGCTCTAGCTCATTTAATTTTTTTGAAATACCCATGGCAATTTCAACATCACATTTTGACTCGTATAACGGATCAATTGCTGGTTCGTTAATATTTAACCAATAATGCCAATAGCTAGCATGTAATCCCCAAGTCTCAAAAATTGACGTTACTGGTAGCACTAAGTCAGATTGATTAACTGTATCATTAAACCATAAATCAGCTGTGACAATGAAATCGATAGAATCAAAGGCTTTATAAGAAACAGACGTTTCTGGGTCTTGGGCAATTGGATTTCGACATGCAACCCATAGCATTTCTATTGGAATTTCATTCGGATTCGTATTTAGTTCTAATACTTGTGCTGGGAAATTGTTCATATTAATTGCTCGATCTGCTTCGCCACCACTTCCTTCTGGTGGCGTTCCCGCAACCATTGCTGCGTAATTAAATCCCCAAGTATCTAACTGTGCGTAGTTAGCTCCACCACCAACAACACCTATATTTCCTGACATTGCAGCTAAGGCATCAATAGATCGAACCGCCGCTCCACCATTTGTATGTCTTTGCATACCATAGCTAATCCAAATAGAAGCTGGTTTAGCTGCAGCATATTCACGTGCTAGCCGTTCAATAACATTTACAGGTATACCTGTTTTTTCAGAAGCCCACTCTAACGTAATGTTACTTCGTAAATAATTCAGATACTCTTTAAAACCGATAGAATTATTTAGCATCCATTCTTCGTCATGGAGATTATGATCTAAAATATACTTTGCCATCCCTAATGCTAATGCTCCGTCAGTTGAAGCTTTAATTTCAATGTACTCATCAGCATTTGCTGCTGTATCAGTCATAATTGGATCAATTACTACTACTTTCGTTCCATTTTCTTTTGCTTTTTGAATAATGCTCATCGAGTGAACAGAATTCCAAGCAGGATTAGCTCCCCATAATATTAAATATTTTGCTTTAACCATCATTTCTGGATCTGAGTTAACAATGGTCCCAAAATCAAATGTTTGAGAATCGATACCAGCTGGCCAGCATGGTGTTCCTGTAGCCCTTGTTGTATAGCCCCAACTAGATAACATTCCTTCAACACCATATGAAAGGACGTTGAAATTACCTGAGTATTTATTTAGCGCTATCGGAAGTGTACTTCCATGCTTTTCTTTGATAGCAAGGACTTTCTGTGCAATCATTTCATAGGCTTCGTCCCATGTGATTCGTTCCCATTTACCAGATCCTCGTTCGATTTGTTTCATTGGATACTTGATACGATCTGGTGAGTACACATAGTTTGGGTATGAGTATCCCTTCACACATAATCGCCCATTTGTATACGAGTTATTTTTATTTCCTGTAATATATTTGATTGTTCCATCTTCAACAGTTGAAACTAATGAACACGTATCATAGCAGTTTCTAGGACATGCCCCATATACTTGTTTTGACTCACCAGCAGCTTTTACTTTATTGGTTTTTGTAAAACTAGAAGTAGTTGTTGTGCCAAACCCTAGTAATGCACTTAAAGTAGCAGACCCTTTTAAAAAATTTCGTCTTGAAAATTTACTCATGATTATTTACCTCCCTCTATAAATATTGATTTATCAACGGTTTGAGCCGTTGTTGAAGTGCCAAAAAAATATTTTTCGACACGACCTCTAACATTATTTTTATAATATGTGAAACTATACCAATTGTTG
>SKOL01000540.1 GCA_007120055.1 Anaerobacillus sp. | reverse complement strand
GATCTGTGATGATCGATGCTTCTCATAGTCCGTTTGAAGAAAATATCAGCATTGTAAAAGAAGTTGTAGAGTATGCCCATGCCAACGGTGCAACGGTAGAGGCGGAACTTGGCTGCCTAGGGGGACAAGAGGACGACTTAATCGTCGATGAAAAGGATGCAAAGTACACGGATCCAGCACAAGCTGTCGAGTTTGTTGAAAGAACGGGGATTGATTCGTTAGCAGTCGCGATTGGAACCGCTCACGGACTTTATAAAGATGAGCCTAAGTTAGATTTTGAAAGATTGGAAAAAATCTATGAGGTCGTCGATGTACCTTTAGTTTTACACGGAGCATCAGGTATTTCCCAAGAAGATGTGAGACGAACGATAAAATCTGGTATTTGTAAGGTGAATATTGCTACAGAGCTGAAAATTCCTTTTGCCAATGCGATTAAAGCACATTTTAAAGAAAACCCAGATGAAAATGATATGCGAAAATATATGGGACCAGCCAAAGAAGTGATGAAACAAGTAGTCATCGAAAAAATTAAAATGTGCATGAGTGAAAATAGGTATTAATAGGGTACATGAGCCAAAATAAATTTTAACAAAGTACCTGAGAGAGAAACATATATTAATTAAGAAAATAAGTGGGCTCCAATCTTTATCATGGTTGTATGTAGAAAGTGCTAAGGAGCCCATTTTTTTGAAAAAGAGGGACGGTTTTTTATGATCTTAACAATTACTTTAAATCCCGCTGTGGACATGAGCTATGAAATGAATACGTTGGTCGTTGATGGTGTCAATCGCTGTAACAAAGTTATTAAAACTGCTGGTGGAAAAGGCTTAAATGTCTCCCGTGTCATTTCTTTAGTAAATGAAAACGTTTCTGCTACTGGGTTTTTAGGGGGAGCCAATGGCAAGTTCATCAGTGATCAACTTGCTGAAGGGAAGATCGAAAATCAGTTTATTTCTATCGATGGAGAAACTCGAAATTGTATTGCTATCCTTCATGAAGGAAACCAAACGGAAATATTAGAGTCTGGACCTTCGATTTCTGAGGCGGAGGTGGCTCGTTTTTTAGAGAGGTATGAAGCTTTAGTTCAGGATCAAGAGATTGTTGTAGCTTCTGGAAGTGCCCCTAAAGAATTAGGCGCAGATTTTTACAAAAGGCTCGTGGAAATTGCTAATCAGTATGACAAAAAGTTTCTATTAGACACGAGTGGTGAAGGGTTGAAAAACAGCTTAGCTGCAAGGCCTTATTTAATTAAGCCAAATATGGAGGAGCTGTCGCAGTTAGTGGGGAAAGAAGTGGTTGATGAAGCAACGGTTATCGAAGCCGTTCAAGAGTTAAGCGGTTATGATATTCCTTACATCGTTGTCTCTATGGGCGCAGCTGGAGCGATCGCGTTAGTGAACGGCCGCTTGTATAAGGTCGAACCACCGAAAATAAATGCCGTCAACCCGGTAGGATCAGGTGACGCAACAATTGCCGGCATAGCTGTAGCCCTGAAAAATAATCAAGACATTGTTCATACCTTGAAGTTTGGGTGTGTGCTTGGTACTTTAAATGCTTTAGAGCAACAAACTGGATATGTTGATGTAACACGGGTTGATGAGTTTATGAATGCAATGCTAGTAGAGCCTATTATGATGTGAGGGGGACGGAGGGTCCCTTGTCTCTTTTTACTGCTGTTACCTGTGCTGGAATATCGAAAGTGTTATTGGGCCAATTTGGTTGATAACGGGACGCTGGGCCTGTCCGAGACCACTTACGGTCGACCAGCCAAGGAACCTGAACTAATGATCAAACTCCTGTTACTTCAACGTCTTTATAACTTATCAGATAAACGTGTAATAGAAGAAGCCATTGAGGTAGAAGACAACCCGAAAACAAAAAAGGTTATTGAAAAAGCAAACCAATTCATGAATGATCCTAAATTCCTTGAATCTAAAGGAGCTCGTTCGATTGTAGACCAAGATGCTCGGGTAGGTCACAAAACAAAAACGAAAGACTTTTTCGGGTACAAAACAGAATATATGACGACAAACGACCTTATAATTACAGCAGTACATGTATGTAACGGTGCATATGTAGATGGTAAAATGTTCAAAAAACTTCTCGATTTGACGAATAAGGGGACTTTATCAGTGGTCTCGGCCTGTCCCCCTGTCCCTGTAAGTGGTGCTTTAAAAGAATAGATGAATTTTATCAAAAAAATTATGGGGAATTTTTACAATGCTAAGTATATCTCTGTCAGTTACAACAAATATTATGATTGTTGTATATGAAAAAGGAGGTGTACATAATGAATGCACAACGAGCACAAGAAATCGCTTCTGCATCAACGATGGCAAATGTAATGTACAATGGTGAGCCTATTTACATTGAACATGTTGATCAAGACAAAGGAGTAGCAACGATCCATTCTCTTGATAACCCTAACAATAAACAAAGTGTTTCTGTAACAAGCTTACAAGAACAGTAATTGTTCAAAATTGAGAAAATCAAATGACCAGGCGGGGCTGTCCTATAAGTGTCTGATTAATGGGCTAATACTAAATATAGCGTATTCGTTTATATTTAGGGGGTCTATTGGTGTACGATACTTTTGGAATAGTCCCGTCTTTTTACATACTAATTCTGAAAATTCTTATATAATTTTACAATACATACATGTAAAATAGGTTTATCGTACTTTTAAAAAAAGGGGAAGAACCTAAAATGAACAAACCAATAATAAATCCACATTTCGCTCTAGCGATAGCTGTTATTTCTGTTTCCACTTCAGCCATTTTTGTTAAGCTAACCGATGCTCCTGCTGGTGTGATTGCGTTTTATCGATTATTTTTTTCTTTTTTAATCATTGCTCCGTTATTTTTTCTGAAATATCGAAGGGCGTTAATGACAGTGACGAAACGAGATTGGCTATTTTCTGCTGCAGCTGGAATTTTGCTAGCATTTCACTTTATTCTTTGGTTTGAGTCGTTGAACTATACTTCAGTCGCAAGCTCTGTAGTTCTAGTTACGCTCCAACCTTTGTTCGCTTTTGTCGGTACATATTTCTTTTTTAAAGAAAAAGTCGGAGCGATTGGTATTTTTAGTGGTGTTCTTGCCATTGTAGGTAGCATTATCATCAGTTGGGGCGACTATCAAATTAGTGGTTGGGCACTATTTGGAAATATGCTCGCGCTACTTGCTTGTGCATTTGTTACTGGATACTTGTTGTTCGGTCAAGATGTACGAAAGCGTATCGATGTCATTCCTTACACATTTATCGTTTACGGATTTAGTTCGATTACGTTGTTAGTATATGTGTTATTACTTGGTAATCCATTAATAGGCTATCAAACAAGTGATTGGATGTATTTTGTTTTGTTAGCACTTATTCCAACGTTGCTTGGACATTCCATTTTTAATTGGGTTATTAAATGGATCAGTACAAATATGATTTCAATGAGCATTTTATTTGAACCTGTTGGAGCAATTATCCTTGCTTATTTAATTTTAGATGAGCGTCTCACTTGGACACAGACGATCGGTGGGCTTATCGTTATGGTGGGTGTCGCAATATTTTTAAGAACAGAATCAAAACCAAAAGTAGCGAGATCTGAAGCGGCTTAAAGATAAAATGAACAAACTATACATTTGACAGTTAATCTATTTTCAAAAAATTAGTTTCTCTCTATGAAAGCGTTATTATTGTCTGTTATAATAGAACATAATTTCAGACTTAGGGTGATGATATGGGAAATGAGAAGCTCCAAAAAGTGATCGAAGCAGCAAAACTTTATTACTTACTAGACCATAATCAAAGTGATATAGCGAAGGAATTAGGTGTATCTAGGCCGACTGTTTCAAGGCTTCTTCAACAAGCAAAGGAAGAGGGAATCGTTCAAATTAAAATTATCGACCCAACCGAAAATGTTGAAAACTTAGCGAAAAGAATTGAACAAAAGTTCAACTTGAAAAAAGTTATTGTCGCTCAAATTCCTCAATATGAAGATCATGTCATTAAGACGTATTTAGGAGAAGTGTCGGCGAATTACTTACATCAGATTGTAAATGACGGTGACATTATTGGAGTTACATGGGGAACAACTCTATACCATACTGCGGTTGAATTAAATCAAAAGTCGGTAAAAGATGTGAAAGTTGTTCAGCTAAAAGGTGGTGTGAGCCACTCTGAAACGAATACACATATGAATGAAATTCTTTATTTATTTGGTAAATCCTATAATACAGCGCCTCTACATCTGCCGTTACCAGCTATTGTCGATCATGTTGTCGTAAAACAAGCGATGGAGGCTGACCGTCACATAAAGCGGATTTTAGAACTAGGAAAAGAAGCGAATATTGCGCTGTTCACTATTGGTCCAATAAAGTCTCATTCATTACTGTTTCAATTGGGGTACTTTACAGACGAGGAGATTGAAGGACTTAGGTCAAAAGCAGTCGGTGATATTTGTTCACGCTTTTTTGACGAGAACGGCGACATTTGTAATGAACAATTAAATGCTCGAACGTTAGGGATTGAACTTAATGATTTAAAAGAGAAAGAACACTCTATTTTAGTTGCAGGTGGTGCTGCAAAAATAGATGGAATTTATGGAGCTCTTAAGGGTGGGTATGCCAATGTATTAGTAACCGATCAGTATACTGCTAAGTTTTTATTGGATAAATAAGATTCTTTTTAGTTTTATCGGTCACGATCGCTTGAAAACATTCGAAGTTTAACAAATTCATATTTTCCTTTCACAAAAAAGTTGGCTCATTGAGTCGGCTTTTTTATTTGTAAAAACCGTTTATTGCAAATGTAAAAAGAAATAGTCATGATAGACATATTTGTAAGTGAAAAAACGTGATTTTTGTCGAAAAAAGTAACATTGGAAAAAATATTTTTACAAATGTTCAATAAAGCGTTTACAAATGTTCTTATAATCTGTTATATTATCAATGTACTGATCATGATCTAAACAAATTTTATATTGAAAATGAAATCGCTCACATTAGATTTAGAGGTTTCGTTTTTAAAAGAGTTTTTTACTAATACTATTAATCTATTAAACATCTGAGGTGAAGACAATGAATATTTTATGGGGAATTTTTGGTATTACTACAGTATTTTTTATCGCATTTTTATTTTCAAGTAATCGTAAAGCAATTAAGCCAAGGACAGTCTTTGGTGGTTTAGCAATCCAAATTTTATTTGGTGTCATCGTTTTAAGATGGGAATTTGGAAAGGAAAAATTACAACAATTGGCTTTAGGGGTTAATGAAATCGTTAACTACGCGAATGAAGGAATTAATTTCCTTTTCGGTGGTGTATTTGCAGCAGATAATGTAGGCTTTATATTTGCTTTTCAAGTACTACCTGTCGTAATCTTTTTCTCAGCACTAATTTCCGTTCTTTATTATATTGGAGTTATGCAGTTTGTCATTAAAATTTTAGGTGGAGCACTTTCAAAATTACTAGGAACTAGTAAGGCGGAGTCGCTATCAGCAGCAGCGAATATTTTCGTTGGACAAACGGAAGCGCCGTTAGTTGTAAGACCGTTTTTAGCAAAAATGACGAAATCAGAACTTTTTGCCGTTATGACTGGGGGACTAGCATCAGTTGCCGGTTCGGTTTTAATTGGTTATTCATTATTAGGTATACCGTTAGAGTATTTATTAGCAGCAAGTTTCATGGCAGCGCCAGCAGGATTAATTATCGCGAAAATCATGCTTCCAGAAACAGAACGTTCACAGACGTCAGACGACATACAATTAGAGAAAGATACTGAATCAGCAAACGTTATTGACGCAGCAGCTCGTGGAGCTAGTACAGGTCTTCAATTAGCGCTTAACATTGGGGCGATGTTACTTGCGTTTATCGCATTAATTGCTTTAGTTAATGGTCTTTTAGGGGCAGTTGGTGGAGTATTTGGATTTGAAGGTTTAACACTTGAAATGATTCTCGGAGTATTATTTGCACCAATCGCCTTTGCAATCGGCGTACCGTGGGCAGAAGCTGTTCAAGCAGGTGGTTTTATCGGACAAAAATTAATTTTAAATGAATTTGTTGCTTACGCATCATTTGCGCCACAAATTGATGAGCTTTCACCAAAAGCAGTTGCGGTCATCAGTTTTGCACTATGTGGTTTTGCTAACGTTTCCTCAATGGGAATTTTATTAGGTGGATTAGGAAACCTTGCTCCAGACCGACGTAAAGATATTGCAAGACTAGGAATGAAAGCAGTATTAGCAGGGATGTTAGCTTCATTATTAAGTGCATCAATTGCAGGGATGTTATTTTAAGAGGATGTTCAAAAAGTCCGGTAATCATAGCTGTCGAATCTCTTCGTTGGCTCGCTTCTGTGCTGCTCATGTATTAATACCATACATTCAGCTGCTCGAAGCTTCGTCGCCTCGACCTCCTCGGCTCTGATTATCCTCCTTTTTGAACACGCATTTTAATAAAAGGATAAAATCTTGAATTTTTTGAAAAGAAAGGAATAGATACAATGACTAATATAGCAAAAATGATTGATCATACAGCATTAAAAGCAAATACAACAAAGGAACAAATCGAAGTTTTATGTAGTGAAGCTAAACAGTACAACTTTGCTTCTGTATGTGTAAATCCGACTTGGGTTGAAACCGCAGCTACTATGCTAAAAAGTACGGGTGTCGATGTTTGTACAGTAATAGGTTTTCCGTTAGGAGCAAATACTCCTGAAACGAAAGCATTTGAAACGAGCGATGCGATTGAAAAAGGTGCAACAGAAGTTGATATGGTCCTTAATATAGCAGCATTAAAAGCCGGAGATGACGAACTAGTTGAACGCGATATTCGTGCAGTTGTAGAAGCAGCAAAAGGAAAAGCATTAACGAAAGTTATTTTTGAAACATGCCTTTTAACAAAAGAGGAAATTGAGCGTGCTTGTCGTTTATCTGTAAAAGCAGGTGCTGATTTTGTTAAAACGTCGACTGGCTTCTCAACGGGTGGAGCAACTGTAGAAGATATCGCGTTAATGAGAAAGACAGTAGGTCCT
>SKOL01000612.1 GCA_007120055.1 Anaerobacillus sp. | reverse complement strand
CTGAAATAGAGGATTATGAAATTCATTAATGCTACAAATAAATCTGAGGAGGATTCCCATGACTGAAAAAAATACGTATAAAGACCAACGTAAAAATTCCCCGAAAGGACATAATCCAGGTCAACCAGAACCGCTAAGTGGTTCGAAAAAAGTAAAAAAACAAAATCATGTTGGCCAAACTGACGGTGAAAGTTAAAATATTTTTTTGCGAAAACAAGAAACCGGGCATAAGAAACTTCATGTGCCCGGTTTAAAATTAGTGCTCGCAACCATTTGTGAATTTCGATTAGCGGTCATCACAACTAATTATCCGCTCAATCACTTTCAATATTTTTTAATGCTTCTACTATAATGACTAGCTCCTCATCTGTAATCGTTCGAAAGTCTAATAATACGTGATCATCTTTTCTTCGCGAAATAATTGCTGGCTTATAAAGCCTTAATTTTTCTGAGAGCTGATTAACCGACAATTTACTTGAAGTCAACGCTACAGCTTTCGTAGGAATTTCCTCTGTCGGCATCGTTCCACCGCCAATTTGAGATACTTCATCCAACAACTTGCATGAATAGCTAGTACATTCATCTTCAACTTTATCGATGAACTGTTGTGCTTTTAATTCGATATCAGATGTTGTTGCTAAAATATCTCGTACTGTAGGTACCTCTTTTTGAGATGTCTCATCTTCATATGATTTTAACGTTCCTTCAAGTGCCGCAAGCGTCATTTTATCGACACGAAGAACTCGGGCTAATTGATGTTTCTTCAGTCTTTGGATGATCTCTTTTTTTCCTGCGATTATCCCTGCCTGCGGCCCACCAAGAAGCTTGTCTCCACTAAAGGAAACAACATCAACCCCCATATTTAACACTTTAGAAACAATCGGCTCGTCCCCTACACCATGTTGTGTGAAATCAAATAAAGCTCCACTGCCCAAGTCTTCGTAAAAAATAACATCTTCATGATTATTTTTAATTTCTACCAGCTCTTCAGTCTCGACAGAAGCTGTGAAGCCAACTGTCTTAAAGTTACTCGTATGCACTTTTAATATCATTGCCGTATCCTCAGTGATGGCATTGTCATAATCATAGTTGTGGGTTTTATTTGTCGTACCAACCTCGACAAGCTTTGCTCCACTTTCTGCCATAATCGAAGATACCCGAAAAGACCCGCCAATTTCGACGAGTTGTCCACGTGAAACGATAACTTCTTTTTCATTAGCTAATGCACGTAAAATTAAATACACAGCTGCAGCATTATTGTTAACGACCATCGCTGCTTCGGCACCAGTAATACGCTTTATGACGTTTTCAATAATGTCATGTCTCGAGCCACGTTTTCCTTCTTCGATTCGAAACTCTAAATTAGAATAATTATGTGCGACTTGAACGACTCGCTCGATTGCCTTATCACTTAACTTTGCCCTACCTAAATTAGTATGTAAGATCGTCCCTGTGCCATTAATAACCCGCCTTAAATAGTACGGTTCATAGTTCTTTAATTTTTGTACAACATTGGTAAATACGATTTCGATAAACGTGGTTTTTGTCGGTGATGCATTTATCTGTAAACGTTCGCTAAGGATTTCGTTTCTAAGTTCATCAATTTCATTTTGCAACATTTGAGTCAGCTCTAACTCTGACAAATCAAAATCCTTGGTAAACTGCATAAAGCGCGGATCATTTTTTAAAATATGTATAGCCGGTAATTCACGTAAATAATGTTTCATCTTCCACTCCCCATAAATCTAAAAGTGATGCTGTTCCGTAGTATCAGAACCAACAAATAGATTAATTTTGCCTCTGACTTTCATTTGCCTCTAATACTTATTTGGGACAGCCCAAACTGTTTATTATGTGTTGATTATACCTAAAATATTCCCAAAATCATAACAAATAATGCAATTTATCACGACAAACTTTTCCATAAATAATTTAGCGAAGAACACACACAATAGTATTGAGAAATCGCTTAATGCTTTTTCTCCCATCGAATGATTTAGGGAAAGATTTGCTTTTCAATACCTCTAAGGGGTGATAACGGTTGCACAACGTAGCTGATTACTCATTGTTCTAAAATGAACAACAGTGGAGGTGTCTCCGAAAAAAACAAATCGATAAGACCCCAGAAGAAGTCATGTAGATGGTAAAAAAAGGTGGTCGGTTCGCCCGATCACCTTTTTATTGTTTATTCATTTAAAGTCCATTATTGTCCAGTTCCAAAAGTTTCTCTTTCTTTCATCTCTTCTGCTTTTTCCTTGTACTCTAAATAAAGTCCAGCTATATAGAGCGATACACCAATCCCGAAGCCAATTCCAAAGCCTTTGGCAAATTTCTTTTTCATGATTACCTCCCTCTCCAATTCATTTCTCTTTAAGAGGATGTTCAAAAAGTCCGGTATTCATAGCTTTCGAAGCTCTTCGTTGGCTCGCTTCTGCGCCTCGACCTCCTCGGCTCTGATTATCCTCCTTTTTGAACACGCTCTTTAATGAAGCCTGTCCACTTAATATTATACAAGAAAAAATAGGAATTTTGGTAGGGTTTTTTGAATTATTTCAAAATTTGATAATCACTACCAATTTTTGATGCGTTGAACCCCATCATTACGTACCGTTTTTCCAGTTTGATCCATTTTTGTGCACATCGAAGCCTTCATTACGCTCGGTTTTCCCAGTTAACTCCAATTTCGTGCGCGTTGAAGCCGTCATTATGCAACAAAAAAGAAGTGCGATTATATTAATTAATTCGCACTTCTCACACTTCAATTATGTTTTCTGCACCCCCAATAAAGCCGCACACAATACTTTATTTAAATTGCTTTAACTTCGCAATAACCTCTTCATTATTCGGAAATTCCCCAGTTTGAAGCTTCGAATAGATCTTCTCGCCATTGACAATGACTTCAAAAGCACCACCAGAACTTGGAACAAGATCTACATTGGCCACTTCTGTACGAAAGTTGTTAAATATTTCTTCTGCGAAACTCGCAGCTTTTGGTGCATAGTTTCACATCATACAAAATTGTACTTCAATATTCATAAAAAATTTACACTCCCTTATTAAAATTTGGTCCTATTTTATGATATTATTTGTCAAAAATCAAAGAATACGCTTATACTATTCGTTAGGAGGTGCTTTACCGTGGAAAACAATCCAATTAAATTAACAACTATGACCGGTAAGGGTGGTTGAGGCTGCAAAATTGGTCCTGAAGACCTGGCACAAGTTTTGTGTCAATTACCGGAAAGAGCCTACGACCCTAATGTGTTAGTAGGACACGAAACTTCAGATGACGCTGGAGTTTATCAATTAACAGATGATATTGCTATGATTCAAACAGTTGATTTCTTCACTCCAATTGTTGATGATCCATATATGTTTGGTCAAATAGCTGCTGCCAATTCTTTAAGCGACGTCTATGCAATGGGTGGCGTGCCAAAAACGGTTTTAAATATCGTTGGCTTTCCTATTAAAAAATTAAACCCAGATGTTTTAGCGCAAATTTTATGTGGGGCTTCAGACAAAGTCAACGAAACTGGTGCTGTTGTTATTGGTGGTCACTCGATTGATGACCAAGAACCTAAGTTTGGACTTTCAGTTACAGGAATTGTTCACCCGAAAAAAGTGTACAAAAACATCGGTGCAAAACCAGGTGATGTCCTCGTTCTAACAAAGCCGATTGGTGTCGGAATCCAAACGACGGCGATCAAGCAAGACAAACTAACGGAAGCGCAATTGAACAAAGTCATGGAAACAATGGCCACTTTAAATGATAAAGCAAGCTCAGCCTTACAACACTTAAATCCTAATTCAGTCACAGATATCACTGGCTTCGGTTTATTAGGTCATGCTTACGAAATGGCAAAAGGAAGCGACGTAACTTTCAAACTGAACTTTAGTGAAGTGCCAGTACTTGATGGAACTACTGAGTTAGCTCAAGAAGGCATCGTTCCTGGTGGCTCTAAAGCAAACCACCGCTGGCTTGCTAACGATGTAGAGTATGGAAGCGATATCGAAGAATTTGAACAGTGGATCTTATGTGATGCGATTACCTCAGGGGGACTTTTAGTTAGCTTACCGAAAGAAGAAGCTAGTGTTTATGTTGAAAATCTACATAAACTCGGAGTTGCAGAAGCAAAAGTTATCGGTGAAGTAGAAGAAAAGCAAGAAAGATTTATGTACGTAAACCGTTAGGAAAAACTATAAAACAGGCGACTCGCACAATGTCAGTCGCCTTGTTTTTAAAAGTTCCTCATAAGTTAAAGAGGTGAATCCTATGAATTTAAAGCGAATAAAAACCTTCATGATGGTTCTTGACCATAAGAGTTTTTCAGCAGTGGCAAATACTTTGAATATTAGCCAACCTGCTGTTAGTAAACAAATTAAGACATTAGAAACTGAGCTCGGTATTTCGTTATTAAACCGTGAAACGGTCGAACCAACAGAAGCTGGTCGACTCGTTTATCAAAAAGGAAAAAAGTTTCTCTATGACTGGGATGTATTAGTTGAAGAGTGTCGTAGGCTACAAGGTGAGCTTACCGGTGTCGTTCGCATCGGAGCAAGCACTGTCCCAGGAACATATATTGTTCCCACTTTATTACGAAAATTTTTAGACCTTCACCCAAGTGTTGACATTCAATTGTCGGTCCATGAGTCAGGTGAGATATCCGAACTTTTAAAAGAAGGTATGATCGATATTGGATTTGTCGGTAGCGAACCACTTGATCCGGAAATCGTCAATCATATGATTAAAAAAGACCATTTCATTTTGATCGGCCCGCCAGATAGCGAAGAAATTACCGATTTAAAAACGTTAAAAGATTTGCCATTTATATTCCGTAGTGAAAAATCAGGGACGTGGCAAGGCGTAGAGAAAGTCTTAAAAAGTTTTGGAGTTTCCACGAACGACCTGCGCTGTATGGCCAAAGTAAAAACAACTGAAGCCGTAATTAGTATGGTCGAAGCAAATCTCGGATATTCTGTCGTATCAAGCATCGCAGCGACGCAAGCGATGAAGCAAGGGCGAATTAAAGTCGTTCACCAATTACCTTATGAACGAAGCTTTTATTTATCTTATTTACATTCTAAAAAGATACATCCTGCCATCGTCTCACTCGTATCAATCAGTCAAGAAGATGTTGTTGATGAATAAAAAATATGTGATCTTCTGAAGCGGTCGCTTTATTAAAATAAAGTTACCGCTTCATTAAAAATAGAGCACGAATTACGCACACGAATTCGCACTCCATACTCCAAAGGTTTAACCCCAGTACTCTTACTCAAAAAAACTTTTTAACAACAACTGCCCCTCTCCTACTAATCACTCAAAACTTTTTCATACAAACTTACATAAGACTCAATCTCCTGCTGCAACGAATGCGACTCTTTCACATATTGCCTCGCATTTCCGCAAATGGTTGCTCTTAGGCTTTCGTCAGTTAACAACCGCTCTACACACTGATAAAATTCGTCAACATCATCAAATAAAAAACCTGTTTCTCCGTGTTGATTTATGCTTCGGTTACCGCCGTTATTTCTGGCTATGACAGGCTTTCCGACATACATTGCTTCAAGTAATGCAGAGGATTGGCCTTCGGATAAAGAGGTGTTAATAATCATATCACTGTTATTGTAAATGCTTGCCATCTCTTCAAGAGGGACTTCTTCATAGTATTGAATCCAAGGGTACTTTTTCATAGCCTCACGAACCTCACGTAACACCTCGTCTTCTAATGGAGCTCCGATGATCGTAAACGTTAAATTTGAAAATTCATCCTTTAGCTTCACTAGCGCTGGCAACACAAATAATACGTCTTTAACCGCTCTCAAACCTGCTGGCAAAACGATATTCAGACCTTCTTGTGGTAGTTCGACACTGTTTCCCCCAACTTCATCATCCGTCTCTGGAAACCAAACACTTTGCTTAATAATGTGAATTTTTTCTTCCAATCCACGATATACACTACATAATTTTCTTTTCGCATCTTCACTAAAAACGGTGATCGCTGCAGCCCTCTTTAAAACAGCGCCTATCTTCTTTTCGTGCTCTTCTTTAAAAATATCAATATTCACGTCTGTACCGCCTGATGTAATCACAAATGGCCGCTCAAGCGTAACACTATTCTCCTCAAGCCAATCAGCAAAGCGTCTAAAATGAAGAACGTGAAGCAACTCGCTTGAATTTAACACCTCACTAGACACTATTTCTTCATCATAAGCAACAACATTCGTTTTAACATCATTCAACTGTAACCCTGATACAATTCTTTTTGCCGTTGTCGCATTGCCACGCCCTTGGTGAAAATATGGGGTTAAAAAAAGGAGTGAAGCCTCAGTGCCATTCGTACCTCTTAGTTGTTTTCGTTTATCCATTGCTCGTACTCTCGTTTCTTCCATTGTCTTTTCGAATCTTTCCTCAGCGTTAAATTTAAGCGATCTAGTAATTCCATAAACGGAACTAAATATTTACGAGATAAATTTAAGACGGCTTTTGCATCTTGTAGCTCAAATTCATCTTCGGTGTTTTTCTGTAAATTTTCGACTGCAGCTTTGAAATGCTTCGCTAACACGATATGTTTTTCATCAAACGCATAAGCCTTATTTGTTCGCAATAAATAGTGTTTTAAATCTTCTTGGTATTGAGGAGGAAGCTGCGCCCTTCCAATAATGTGCTCCCAACCTTCTACTTGAATGCCACCTTGATCAAGTTCACCAACGACTTGCTCCATCCGTTTTGCCCATTTTTTAGGAAAATGAGGCTCGAAACTACTGAGCGCAACAAACTGCCCACGTTTTGATAACTTCTCATCTTGTACACTTTTCTCAAATGTAAACTCTAGCAACTTCATCGGGTAATTTTGCTTTAATGATTGCAGAACTTCTGCTTTATTTTTCCCTTCTCTTAACGGAAATTCATCATGAAATTCTGACAAGTCTTGACTTAATAACTCAACAATCTCATTAAAAATCGCCGTTAAAACGAGCTCACCTTGTTCAGTTTCGATGATTTCTTGCTTTTCTTTAAGCTCTGAAATCGATTCTGTAATATCGT
>SKOL01000668.1 GCA_007120055.1 Anaerobacillus sp. | reverse complement strand
TTCTTGCTACATGTACACGTTGTGGCGATTGTGAAAGTGTATGCCCAACAGGTACGGTTAGTCTCTTTTCTAGTGACTATGGTGCGAAGCTTGCAGGAACGCCATATATTAATCCGAATGAGGTAGCATGTACGTTTTGTAATATATGTATTACAAATTGTCCAACGGGGGCACTAGAGGAAAGTGGAGAAAATGAAAAGATAGGAATTGCAGAAGTTGTTACTTATAACTGTTTGGCACATAAAGGGACTCTTTGCGATTATTGCGTTAGAGCATGTCCCTTAGGACCAATTGCTATATCAATGGAGGATGGAAAGCCAGTTATAAACGAAGAAAATTGTAATGGTTGCGGTCAATGTGTATCTGCTTGTATTCAATCTTATAAAGGGGTTTATATTAGGGTGTAAAAGAACTGTGCAAGTGGCGTATCGGTAGCAAAAAAGAGGGCGCATTATCACCAGGGTCCGTTACCTATCGCAAAACTCCAATTTACACAATATAACGCACGCCTAATCGCACCGAAAAATGCGGTGTTTTTTGGAGACAAGTAATGATCCGGTTGATGAACTGGATCATTACTTGTATTATTTTCAATCGCTTCTTGAACTAATGCTAATCCGTTAGTTCAAGATGGAAATTGTACAGTATCGGGTAGTACGCATTGTGGGGGTTATGTGCACAAATGCGGATTGGCGCAGAGGTATTACAATTTATGTAAATTCTACGTGTAGAAACGCCGATTGATGTACGGATTTTACAGTTTATGTAAGATTTGCGCTTCAAAACACGTATTGATGCAGAAGAATTACAGTTTCTGTAAGATTCGCGCTTCAAAACACGTATTGATGCACAGATATTACAGTTTCTGTAAAATGCACGCATCAATACGCCGATTGATGCACGGATATTACAATTTATGTAAAATACACGTATCAAAACGGCGATTGGCGCACGGATATTACAGTATTTGTAAAACATGCGCATCAAAACCAGTGATAAGCGAGCGTGAATTCCAGTATTTGTTAAACGTACTCGTCTAAAGCATAGATAAACGAGTGTGAATTCCAGTATCTGTTAAACGCGCTCGTCTAAAGCATAGATAAACGAGTGCTAATTCCAGTATCTGTTAAACGCACTCGTCAAATCCACTGTATGGTGTAGGGTGACGCCAAATGATTTCTCTTCTTGACTCAATCCAAGAGATGAGTAATCAAAACGCCTGAATGATTTCTCTTCTCGACTCAAAGCAAGAGAAGAGTAATCAGAACACCGAAATGCTTTCTCTTCCTAGCACAAAAAAAAGAGATGAGTAATCATAAGCTTCTAAATGAGCATTCTGTTCACTCTTTTACTGCGCACTACCCCCATAATACGTAACTAGAGAGTGCGAACTACAGCACATCATCCCAAAAAAAGTGACTACTAATTGTGTTGCAATTTAGTAGTCACTTTTCTTGTTACCTTTTATCGTTGTGTTGTCGTCCTGCTTGTCCAGCTTCGACATAAGGCTCACGAGCAAACTCTTGCTGAGGCGAGTTTCCTAAAGGGCTTACGTGTGCGCCGTGTTTGTTTTTACCTTCTTTTCTTGGGTTACTTTTTCGTTTTGTCAAAGAAAATCAGCTCCTACATTAAATTAAGTGAAACATGAACATTAATATTATGAACTTTTTTTCTTATTATATTTTAATGAATTTCATCATTCATTATTTTCGCCACTAAGATCAATATATATAGTTGCGCTAGAGCCATTCGCAAGTATATATTGCGTGGTGTGGCACATTTTTGGTAATTATAAAATTCACTCATTTGAGTAAATTTCATAGTTACCAAAAATGACCTCTCTCTATAAACTATATGTAGTTGCGAGCGACTTGACGCAATTATATATAGAACTTAATGCGGTAAAATTGGATTATGAAATTCATTATTTTATCGTTAATTAGTGCTTCCAGAAGTTAAAGCGCTATGTTATGGTTACATTGATACTTTTAAAATTATGGAGTTGGAGATATGCTTGAAACAAGTTTTGTAAATGATCAATCGTTAAATGTTTTGAAAAAATATTTTGGTTACAGTAGCTTTCGTAAAAATCAACAGGAAATTATATCGACAATATTAGAAAAAAATGACACGGTTTGTATTATGCCTACTGGTGGTGGGAAATCAATTTGCTATCAAGTTCCAGCAATGATTTTTAAGGGGATAACAATTGTCATTAGTCCGTTGATTTCGTTGATGAAAGATCAAGTTGATACGCTCAATAACAATGGAATTCCTGCTGTGTATTTAAATAGTACGGTTTCACAGAGGGATCAAGAACTGATAGCTACTGAATTAAAACAAGGTGCTTATAAACTGGTGTATGTCGCTCCTGAACGTTTAGAATCGAGTTCATTTATACATTTTCTTCAACAATTACCGATTGACTTTATTGCGGTCGATGAAGCACATTGTATATCACAGTGGGGGCATGATTTTCGACCTAGTTATGCTAAAATCGGTCAATTAATACAACGATTTTCTCCACGCCCCGTAGTAGCAGCACTTACAGCGACAGCGACAAAGCAGGTAGCTGAAGATATAGAAATAGGACTTAAACTTAATGACCCGTCATCGTTCATTTCAGGATATGAACGTGAAAATTTAGCATTCTCAGTGGTGAAAACAGGAAACAAAAGGAAATATTTGCTAGATTTTATTCAACGTTATAATGGCGAAAGTGGCATTATTTATACCGCAACAAGAAAAGATGTTGAAGAGTTACACAACTATTTAGAAAAAAACGGAATACCGTCAGCAACGTACCACGGAGGTATGTCCGAGTCGGCACGAGCAGAAAATCAAGAGAATTTCATTTTTGATAATGAAAAAATTATCATTGCGACCAACGCTTTTGGAATGGGGATCGACAAATCCAATGTTCGCTATGTACTCCATTATCAACTTCCGAAAAGTATGGAGGCATATTATCAAGAAGCAGGCAGAGCCGGTAGAGATGGAGAGAATAGTGATTGTGTTTTATTGTATACGAGCAAAGATGTGCAAACACAAAAATTTTTAATCGAACAATCTACCTCCCACATCGATCGAAAAAGTCACGAATATAGTAAACTTCAAGCAATGGTTGATTATTGCCATACGACAAAATGTTTACAAAAGTTTATTGTAAACTACTTCGGTGATCCAGCAAATCATGAGTGTGAAAAATGTTCGAACTGTAAATCAGATCTTGAAGAAATCGATGTCACACTAGAAGCACAAAAAATATTTAGTTGTATCGCCCGGTTGAAAGAACGCTTTGGGGTTACATTAGTCGCCCAAGTTTTAAAAGGGTCGAACAATAAACGAATTAAGGATCTCGGGCTAAAACAGTTGACGACCTATGGATTAATGAAAGAAAAAACGGAAAAGCAAATTGCCGAACTGATCCAACTTTTTATTGCAGAAGGGTATTTAGGACTTACTACAGGACAGTATCCAACAGTGCGGTTAACAGAAAGAGCGGTTGCTGTATTAAAAAGTGGAGAAAAAGTATTTCAAAAAGTGAAACCAGTCAAAAGAGAAGAACCGGTTCACTCCGAACTGTTTGAGGAGTTGCGGCAATTACGTAAGCAGCTTGCAGATCGTGAGAACCTGCCACCATATATTATTTTTTCGGATGCAACTTTAAAAGAGATGTGTAAGTATTATCCGAAGACGAAAGATAGCATGCTTCAAATTAAAGGGGTAGGAGAGATGAAGTTTGAGAAGTATGGGGAAGATTTCTTAAAAGCAATCGACTCATTTACAGGGGAAACTCAAATTTCAGATACGGTTCAAAGAGAAAGTGAAGAACCAAAGATAATAGATGAAGAACCAAGTTATGTGACAACAGTAAAAATGTTTAGTGACGGTAAAGAGATTAACGAGATCGCTTTGCAACGTGGGATAAAGCAAAGAACGGTGGAAGAGCACCTTGTTCAAGGGGCCATTGACGGTTTAGATTTAGAATGGAAAAGATTAATACCTGCTTCTTACCGAGAATTAATTGTGAAGAAACAGGCTGAAATTGGTGATGGGAAACTGAAACCTTTAAAGGAAGCATTGTCAGAAGAGGTTAGTTATTTTCATATTAAATTAGCGCTTTGTTTGAAGGATCAATAGACAAGCACTGTTACGTTTTGTATTGCTGACACTGTGGTTTCGTAATTTACGTGAATATTGCTTTATTAATAATTAAACGGACATTGATTCCGCTATTTTGCAAAAACATGTTAATTCGAACTGTTTTTAAGCAAATAACGGAACAATGTCCGTAATACATTTCAGATTAAGTGATTTCTATGAAATAACGGATTATGTCCGCAGTATATCTTTCTATCTATTTCAGCACGAGTTCCTTAGCTGTAATTTTTTCTATTTCTTTAATAATTGCCGAAATAGACTCAGGGTCACGGCTATCATAAGTTTCAATATCTAACCTTAATATCGGGCATACGGTAAATTCATTAATCCAATTATGATAGCGCTCATATAAGTCTTCCCAAAACTTAATTGGAGTTTCGATTTCCATTTTACGACCGCGCATATTAATTCTTTCAATAATTTTTTCGAGTGATCCATCTAAATAAATTAAAACGTCTGGCTTGGGAAAATAGGGGGATAAAGTCATTGCTTCAAACAACGAGCTGTACGTATCAAAGTCACGATCCGTCATATTCCCTTGATCGTATTGTAATTTGGCAAAAATACCAACGTCTTCATAAATACTGCGGTCTTGCACGTAACCATAACCACTTTCAAACATCGCTTTTTGTTGTTTAAAACGTTCTGCTAGAAAATAAATTTGTAAATGAAAAGACCATTGTTTGAAGTTTGAATAGTAATCTTCTAGGTAAGGATTACCATCTACTTTTTCATAAGATGCTTTAAAATGTAGCGCATTTGCTAAGTTTTTTGTTAATGTCGACTTACCCACACCTACCGTACCAGCTAACGTGATTAGGGCATTATTAGGAATCGTAGTATCATTCATTATTTTCAGCTCCATTACTAGTTATTTACACAAATTTGATGATCTATTTTAGAAAAAATCATTTCGAGGTCCGTTTTATTTTTAATGAAATCAATTTGATCGCCATCGAATGTTAACACTGGGACGTGAGGATGATCGTTAATAAACTTTTCCATGAATTGATCATAATCTTTAGTCAACTGAAGTAAATACGTTGGATCAATATTTTTTTCAATTTCTCTACCACGGAGTGAAATTCTGTCTAACAATGTATTTAAACTAGCTCTTAAATAAATAATTAAATTAGGCTCAGGCATATCAGCGGTTAATATGTAATAGATTTGTCTATATTTATCATATTGGCTCGCCTCTAAAGTACGTTCAGCAAATATTTGGTTTTTAAAGATATGGTAATCTGAAACTACCGGTACCCCTTTTGCTAAATAATCTCTTTCAATGTCCTCAAGCTGTTTATAGCGATTGCACAAAAAGAACATTTCAGTTTGAAAGCTCCATTCTTTTATATCGTTGTAAAAGTTTCCTAAAAAAGGGTTTTCCTCTACAATTTCATTTAATAACGTATATCGATATTGTTTTGCAATTTCTTTAGCCAAAGATGATTTTCCAACACCAATTGGCCCTTCAACTGCAATAAACGGTACATTTTTCAACAGATTTCCTCCTTTTTCAACAAACAAATAGACAAAGGTTATTTTAACATAGAGATTTATGTTCTGATAGGGTTAATATTTTATCGTTTCGATCTGGTGAAGAATCAATTATTTCTTAGTTTAATGAATTTCATTGATGTATAGAAAAATTAGTATATAAGTTTTGTATTTAGGAAAAACTAAATTTGAAGGTACATTAATGAATTTCATAATTCATTATTTCCGCCACTAAGATCAATATATAGTTGCGTCAAAATCATTCGCAAACTATATATTGAGTGATGTGGCTCATTTTTGGTAATTATGAAATTCACTTACATAAGGAGGTTTGTGTATGGAAATTGAAATGAGTGCTAATGATGTAATTAGTTCCATTAATCAATTACATTCTGACGGAGAAGCTCTCGCTAAGAAAAAAGTAAAAAAATCTCATCCTGATCTAATGCGAAGTGCCCTCCATTACTTCCCAAGTTGGGAACATGCTATCAAAGAAAGTGGCATTGAGTAAAAAAAGATAAGAGCAAAAAAACTCTCACGGTTTTTTGCTCTTATCTTTTTTTTCTTCGAATATCTAAACTTAACAATCTTATAACTTTTATAGTATGATAGAAGAAAATAATTTTAATGACTCTTTTTCAAAAGAAGTTTTCAAATGGGGGTGCTTATTTTGAGTAAAGTAAAAATCGTTACAGATTCGACTGTAGACGTTCCTAAAGAGGAGTTAGATGCCTTAGGAGTGGAAGTTGTACCATTAACAATTACTATAGATGGGAAGTCTTACGTTGATGGAGTTGATGTTAGTGCGAAAGAATACATTACATTATTAAAGGAAGCAAAAGACATACCTAGAACGTCACAGCCAGCTGCCGGTGTTTTCGCAGAAATTTATGATCGTTTAGGTGCCGACGGCAGTGAAATTATTTCAATACACATATCGAATGGGATGAGTGGTACTTTTAATTCAGCACAAAGTGGTGCGGAAATTTCTAAATCAAAAGTTACTGTCGTAGATTCGAAATTTATTTCTTTTGCTCTAGGATTTCAAGTAGTAGAGGCTGCGAAAATGGCTAAAGAAGGTAAAACAGTAGAAGAAATTATTAGTCGTATAAAACAAGCTCGGGAAAATAGTTCGTTGTATTTAATGGTAGATACGCTTGAATATTTATTAAAAGGAGGAAGAATTGGAAGAGGGAAAGCTTTAGTTGGTTCATTATTGAAAATTAAGCCAATTGCCTCCCTTGCCGATGGTGTATACACACCTGTTTCTAAGGTTCGGACATATCCTCAGCTTATAAAATACTTTATCAAGCAGCTACAGGCAGAAACAGCCAATAAAACGATTAAATCTGTAGGGATCGCTCACGCCGATACGCTAGAATTAGCGACAAAAATTAAAGAAGCGATAATTGCTGAAACACAATTTAACGATATTAAAATTGTTGATACAACTCCTATTATAAGTACACATACAGGACCAGGTGCGATTGCCTTAATGTATTTTGCTGAATAAGAGATGAAAGGCGATAAAAGAGGGTAGGCCAAAACAAGTGTCAGACACTTGTGGCCACCCTCTTTTGCGCCTTCGCTTTTCTTATTAACCTCTTGGTACTCGTTTATTATTTTTTTTCTCCTTTGCAATGTCTACATTTTCATCGGCAAATTCTTCGTTATACACACTTTCAGTCGGGGTGAAATTATTCTTAGCAGCAGCATCACGGAAATGTTTACGTTTCGTCATAGCTACTCCTATTTGCCATTAAGCTGTTGTTCAGCCATTTGAACAAGACGCTTCGTAATTTCTCCACCTACTGATCCGTTAGATCGAGATGTGTCGTCTGCATTAAGCCTTACTCCGAATTCTTGAGCAATTTCGTATTTCATTTGATCTAATGCTTGTTCAACGCCAGGTACAACTAATTTATTATTATTTGGCATCTTAATCCCTCCTTACCTATATACTTGCCTGAGGGAATTGATATATGAATTGTAATCTTATCCAACGTAGTTATTTATAGGCTAATTATTCGATAATTACTACTTAGTTCAATGAAATGCTTCATTGTTGAAATTTCTCCAGTTACGAGTTCACTTTCAACGTCGTAGTAGCCTACACAAGTCTTACAAGCTAGAATTGGCACTTCTTGTTCACTTAATTCTTTAATATGTAACGATGCTAATGACTGTTCAGTTAAAGCTAAAACCCCCGAATTAACAAAAAATACTGCTGCAGGCTTTTCTTGATTTTGTTTTAATAATGTAAAATAATTTTCCAGCAGAGCTTCACCTAATTCACCTTCCCCTTTACCTAAAAATTGCGAACTAATTAATATGACTGTATCCCTCATAACAATAATCACCTCATAAAAAATATTTATCAAAATTATAACTTGTTTTTTCAGAAGTTGGAAATAAAAATAATCAACAATAAGTGAACAATTGTCAAAAAGATTTAATAAAAAAATGATTTTTTTTCAAAAAGTGATAAAAAGCATTTTCAAATCGTTTAGAAATAGCTTAAAGTAGTATTGAGGTAATGGTCATCTGATGACCGGATGGTAAGGAGATCTTATTTATTCTTATTACTAATGTCCGCATAAACGGCATGTAAATCGTTGTGGGCAACAATGTTGCAGAAAACCACATAAATTCAAATGAGAAAGGAATAAAAAAATGAAACAAAAAAATCGGTGGTTAATCGCGTTATCAGCAGTGGCCATTCACACATCCATTGGCTCCGCCTACGCTTATAGTGTGTTTCAAAATCCACTTTCAGAAAAGCTAGGGTGGGAAAGTACCCAAGTTACATTGGCTTTTACAATCGCAATTTTTATTCTAGGAATATCTGCGGCCTCTTTTGGTCAGTTCGTTGAAAAAAATGGCCCGCGAAAATCAGCATTGCTTGCAGCAATTCTTTTTGCATCAGGGATTATTGGCTCAGGTGTAGCTGTTAGCCTTGAATCTTTACCGCTATTTTATTTGACATACGGGGTGCTAAGTGGAATGGGGCTAGGCTTAGGTTATATTTCGCCAGTATCTACCCTTGTAAAATGGTTCCCTGATCGTCGTGGATTAGCGACAGGAATGGCTGTATTTGGCTTCGGAGCGGGAGCCTTAATCGCAGGTCCAGTTGCTGCACAATTTATTGACAGCCTAGGTGTGGCCTCTACGTTCTACATTTTAGGCGCCGCATACTTTCTATTTATGACTTTAGGTGCTTTATATATAGCTAAACCACCAGTAGGGTGGGCACCGAAGGGAATGGACCCGGCAGCTGCAGGTGGAGGAAAGTACGATATAAAAGGGACACAAGACTTAGCGCAATTAACAGCGAAACAAGCTTCGAAAACGAAAAGGTTTTGGTTGTTATGGGTAATGATGTTTATAAATATTTCTACAGGACTAATGCTAATTTCAGTTGCCTCGCCGATGGCTCAAGAGAAAGTTGGAATGACTGCGATCGCAGCTGCTAGTATGGTAGGATTTATGGGTCTCTTTAACGGTGGTGGTCGAATTGGTTGGTCAAGTGCCTCTGATTTTATCGGAAGGTCTAGAATATATCCAATATTTTTTGCAATTCAATTAGTGGCATTTTTAATTTTGCCTAACATTACAAATGTAATCGCCTTTCAAATTTTGATTTTCTTAGTTTTAACCATTTATGGTGGTGGTTTTGCAGTATTACCTGCATTTATTGGTGATTTATTCGGAACAAAACAATTAGGAGCGATTCACGGTCTAATTCTTACTTCTTGGTCAATGGCAGGAGTGATGGGACCACAACTAGTAGCTTATATTCATGGAGCGACGAATAGTTATAACTTAACATTCTATGTTTTCGTTGGCTTCCTTGCGGTTGCTTTTGTCACATCATTGTTAATGATGAAAGATATTAAAAGAATTAAAGCACTTAATGAAAAGAAATTAGTAGAAAAAGCAAGCTAATGATTGATGATATAAAAAAGGAGCCGAAATCCTATTGGACCGGCTCCTTTTTTTATGCAAGTTTTGAAATTTTTACTGCACATGCTTTATATTCAGCGGTTCCTGAAATTGGATCAAATTCATCAATTGTTAATGAATTTGTCGGTACTTCAGCCCAATGAAAGCTCATAAAGACATCACCTTTTTGCATTTTTTTACAAATTTTTGCTTTTACTTTTACTTTTCCACGTCTTGATGCTACTTCAACATATTCGCCATCCTCGATATTAAGGCTAGCTGCATCGTCAGCATGCATATCAACAGTTTCCTCTGTTTGTTTTAATTTAATTTTATCTGGATAATAGGCCGTTTGTGAATTTGTATTATACTGTTCATAACGCCTTCCAGTAGTCAGTGTCAAAGGATACTCTTCATCAGTTGGCTCCGCTGGTAGTGAAAAATCAACTGGAACGAATCGTGATTTTTCTTTAAGTTCTATCCCTTGATGGAATCTTTCATGTAATATAAAAGTTCCTGGATGATCGACTGACGGACAAGGGTAATTTAGACCCCCTTCATTGTCAAAGCGCTCATACGTCATTCCACCATACATATGTGGGACTAACGAACGTACTTCATTCCAAATTTCTTCACTCGAGTTATAGTTCATTTCATAGCCCATCAAAGTAGCAATTTCACATAAAATCTGCCAATCTTCTTTTGTGTTAGGATGAGCCTCGATTCCTTGACGAGTTCTTTGTACACGACGGTCAGCGTTCGTATAAGTACCATCAACTTCCGCCCAAGACCTTGCTGGTAATACAACATCAGCAATTTTAGCAGTTTCATGTAAAAATAAGTCTTGAACTATGAGTAAGTCAACGTTACGAATAGCTTGTGTAGTGTGATGCATATTAACATCGGCTAAGATTGGATTTTCACCAATCACATATAATGCCTTCATTTTACCAGCAGTCATTTTTTCAAGCATTGCAGTTTGTGTGTGGCCGACTTCCGCAGGCAGATCGGCCCCCCAGGCTTCTTCAAATATTTTGCGATCAGCTTCATTAACCACTTTCAAGCCACCTGTAAGCTGATTTGGTAAGCAGCCCATGTCTCCAGCACCTTGCACGTTGTTTTGTCCACGTAGTGGCATGATCCCTGTACCTTCTTTACCAATATTCCCAGTAAGAAGTGCAATGTTAGCGATGTCAAACACGTTGTTTACACCGAAATGGTGTTCAGTAATTCCTAATGTATAAGCAATCATTCCGTGATCTGCGGTAGCGTACATTCGAGCAACTTCACGAATGTCTTCAGCGGGAACTCTAGTAATTTCTGAAACATATTCAGGTGTATACGTACTTACTTTTTCTTTCAGTTCGTCAAACCCTTCTGAAACTCTGGCAATATAATCTTTATCATACAAACCTTCTTCAATGATGACGTGCATCATTGCATTTAATAGCGCGATATCACTTCCAACTTTAAGCTGTAAATGTTTCTCAGCAGATTTCGTCATATCGATCTTTCTAGGGTCTATCACAATTAATTTGACGCCGTTTTTAACCGCTTTTTTGATACGGTTAGCCACAACCGGGTGTGCGTCAGTCGTATTCGAACCAATTAACAATAATACTTCCGCTTTATCGAAATCTTCAAAACGGTTTGTCGGAGCACCATCACCAAACACAGTTGCCAGACCGGCAACGCTAGGAGCGTGTCATGTTCGGTTACAACCGTCTATATTATTCATTCCAAGAACAGCTCGAGCGAATTTTTGCGTCACATAGTTCGTTTCATTTGTAGCACGAGCACACGCAAAAATAGACATGCTATCTGGACCAAAATCCTTTTTAAATGATGTAAGTTTTTCAGCAATGAATGATAAAGCTTCTTTCCACGTAGCAGGTTGTAATTCCCCATTTTTGCGGATAAGAGGTGTTGTTAACCGTTCTTTAGCATGGACATAATTGTAGGCAAATGAACCTTTTATACAAGTTTGTCCTTTGTTAACCGCACTTTCTTTATCCCCTCTTACTTTTACAATTTTATTATCCTCTACTTCTACTATAAGACCGCAGCCTGTACCACAATAACTGCATATCATTTTGACTTCTTGTTTCCCCACTTTAAAAACTCCCCTCTCATTTTCCTATAAAACTACTTAAAAAATGTATCAATTCCAAATAAAAATACTAATATAACGATTAGGAATAATAATACACTATTAATTGTATCAAAATTTCAAAAATATAATAAGTACAAAAATCACAAACTCCTACTCTAGAAATGAGGAGTTTTTGTGAATAATAACAAAAGGGTTTATGCGTAGAGTATTAAGATGAAACGAAAAAATGTGGTGAATTAATAGATAAGTTTAAAAAATGCTTGAGTTCTTAGATAAGCATCAATAAAATAAACATTTTAAAGCTATATTCCCGAGGACTTAATGTAGTTCGTGATTTTATAGCTTTTTTTATTTTAAAGATGGTTGGGGGTTGGTTAGTTGGTGTGCAGAAAGTTGGAATAGAATTCGGTCGGCATTTACTTCTTATATGGTGACGATGCTTTGTCACTACGTTTTGTATGAAAAAAGGCGGGTGCATTTGCGAACGAACGTCTGAGATTCGCGAGAAGGTCAAGGTGAAGTGAGGGAAAGCACCCTCCTTTTCCATATTAGTTGGTGACAATATATCTCCATGAGGGTTTTGTATAAGAATCCTCTAGGTCATATTTCTACAAAGTTAAATGTGTATTTATGTTATGATTGGTTTAGTTTTTATAGGAACGCAGTGAGGTGAAATCGTGATGAACACACGTAAAGCTTATCGGATGTTAATTGTCGCTCTTTTTTTTATTTTTATTAGTTTAATATCCAGGTCTATTATATACCTTGTGCTATCCGTGGCGATTGCAACGATGATTATCTTTTTACTAAGCAGTAACAAGAAGCTTAAATCTGATGGCATTGATAAAAAACAAACGGAAATAATTGAAGTTCAAAATAAACGTTTAAGTAGTTTTTTATGGATAGCAGGAGTTATTGGTGCTCTTCTGTTAGGGTATGGCTCACTTTACTTTACGGAAAATACTATTTTTCATCAATACGTGCCATTGCCAGAACAGGTGATGACGGCCATTTCTCTTACGACTATCGGGGCTGGTGTCTCTTTAACTAGTCTATTTTTTATTATTCGTGAATCGCTTGTTGTAAAACAAAATGTAATCATATGTCGACAATGTAAAGCCGGAAATAACGGTAAACATTTATACTGCCATAGCTGTGGCCAAAAAATTCAATGAATTAGAGCACCTTTAAAGTGTGTTCTTTTTTGTTTTATCTTCAATTTTTAAACAATTTCGTGTATAATATATTTAGGTACACGAAAGACTAGCTGAGCAGAGGTGTTTAATTATTAAGATTCAAAGTAGAAATTTATTAATAATGTGGATTTGTAACTTTTTAGTTGCAGCCAGCGCGACGATGATTTTGCCTTTTTTATCATTATATATCGGCACATTTGGTGAGTATTCAAGTGCCTACGTTCAAAAATGGTCAGGATTCGTATTTGGAATTACATTTTTAACGGCGTTTTTAATATCACCTTTATGGGGAAGGTTTGGCGACAAGCACGGCCGGAAGAAAATCTTAATTATTACTGGCTTTGGAATTGCATTAAGTACGTTTTTAATGGGTTATGCTTCGTCAGTTACGGAGCTATTTATTTTAAGAATGTTTATGGGGGTTGTAACAGGTTTTATACCAACTTCAATTGCATTAATTTCTGCTCAAACAGATAAAAAAAGAGCCGGAAAAGTGTTAGCAACTGTTCAAACAGGTACAGTCTCAGGTGGACTATTTGGTCCGCTAATTGGTGGTAGTTTAGTAGATGCAGTCGGTTTTCAATATACTTTTATTTTAACTTCGTCTGTGATTGCTTTTGCGGCTGTGATTGTTGCAGTGGGTATAAAAGAAGTAATGAATAAAGAAGAGGAAGGAACAAGCAAGAAGAACTATAGTAGAAAAGAAGTTTTTCAACTTGTCTTTAAAAGCAAGCTTTTACTAGCAGTTATGCTTTTATCCTTTTTGATTCAAACGGCCAACTTTAGTGTGCAACCATTACTGGCGCTATATGTTGATGAATTAACGAGTGCTGCTAATCTCGCTTTTTTAGCGGGTTTAGCTTTTTCGATTACCGGATTAGGAAACTTAGTATCAACACGGAGTTGGGGGAACTTAGGAGACAGGATTGGTCATGATAAAGTGTTAATGATTTGCCTAGGCCTTGCCATTGTATGTTTTATCCCGCAAGCGTTTGTAACAAGTATTTGGCAATTAGTATTTTTACGTTTCTTGTATGGGATTACGATTGGTGGCTTAATTCCTTGTATGACTGCTTACATTAGACAGTTAGCTCCTTTATCGATCCAAGGTGAAATGTTAGGTTATAATCAAAGTTTTCGTTTTTTAGGGAATGTAGCAGGTCCGGTTTTAGGAGGAGTACTTTCAGGGTATTTCGGCATTTCATTCGTCTTTTATTTTGGAGCGGTATTATTTATTGCAGGTATTGCAATTTTATTCTATTCCTTAAAAGCTGATAAACTCACAAAAATTGAGGAAGAGCATACACTAGGGAAAGTAGAAGGTTTTTAAAGATTGAGTAATATATAAAGTTTTAGGATGATAGCCAAGCGAATGCTTGGCTTTTTTTTTGAATAAGGAGGAGGAAATTTGCTGCTCCTTCAATTCTTTTAGCGGCCTTCCAAGTCGCTACGCTTTTCTTATTTACGCTGGTCTCGTAACATTATTTCTTTTGTTTGAGGTCTTAAGTTAAGACAAAGAAAATATTTTTTGCTACAATTTTATTTAAGGAGTGAATTTCATAACTACCTAAAATGAGCCACATTAAACAATATGTAGTTTGCGAATGGTTTTGACGCAACTATATATTGATCGTAGTGGCGGAAATAACGAGTTATGAAATTCATTAAAAGAATAAAATTGTAGGCCTTCGATTTACTATTTACGAAAGGAAGATGAATCGTGCTTCTTACGTTAAAAGAGAAAAAATTTCTGATTAAAATGTTAGCTAAACAAAAAAGAAGTTTTTGGAACTCTAAAGAAGAAAGGCAAATGGCTGAAGAACTATTAGAAAAGTTCCAGCAAAACACTAGAAATGAAAAAATGAACGAAATGAAAAATTCAAGATTATAAAAATATTAAAATGATATGACATGTTTTAGTTTCCTTTTATCCTAGATGGTTGCGGTAACCGCATTAGCCTATTGTATGTAAAGTATATCTAACAGAGGAAATACCTAGATCATACTCAGAGGTGCAAACAGGCTATTCGCAATTAAAACGCATGCGATAACTTTCATTTTAAGTAGTAGATAGAGAGGGACATTACATTGAAGCGGACATAGGTTCCTTTATTTCAGCTAAAATTGGGGCTATAAAAAAATAAACGGACATACGTTCCGTTAAGTAGAGCCAAAAGCGTAACTTTCGATAGATTTTGATGTAATAGCGGAACAGATGTCCGCAAGCACAAGGAAAAACCAGTAAATCGTGTAAATAACGGAACTCATGTCCGTAGAGAATCTCATATTGCACCGAATTTACAAATATTATATTTTATTTGCGCCTAATCGGCGTATTGACCCGTATATTTTCCAGAAAATTGAATATCTGTGCATCAATCCGCGTTTTGATGCACTCTTTTTACATATACTTTAATTCTGGTGCGCAAATCCATGTTTTGCTGGGTGAATTTTAGAATACTGTAATACAGGAGCGCCCATCACAACTTTATTACGCCGTCTCCCTATACTGTACAACAATATAAATATTGAATAATCGGAATGGGTACAAATTATTTCATGTCTTTTGATATAGGAGGAAAGCTAATGAAAAATATAAAAAAGAGGTATATTCTCTTTGGAATTATTAGTCTTTTTATTATTTTATCTATTTTGATGAACCCGACTAAACAAGAATATATGGTATACAATGAGAAGATGCTCCAAGAATACTTTGAATTTAGTAAAGAAAAAACAGGAGAATACAAGGATATAGAATCAATGATTGATAGTAAAAACTTTTATTTGTTCTCAACCTATGCACCTAAAATGCCGATAGAGTCTATGGGGCATTATGGACCTAGACATATAGGATTTATGGGGGATTTTTACCAATTGACAGAAGGGCAGTATAACGGGTTAAGTTTCATGACCATCAAGGTAATCAAGTTAATCTAATACAAAGAGATTAACAGGTAACTCTTCAATTAACGAAGAGTAGATAACTTAATAAGTTGTTGCTGCTCTTATTTCACAAACAGGGAGGTTTCTACAATTAAATCTTCAATTTTAATAAAATAAGGAGATGATAGAATGAATGTTTTAGAGAAGCTAATTTCAGCTGTTATTTCAGCATTGTTATTTTCATTAGGCTTTTCATTTTTTAATGGTTCCATGGAGTATTTTGGGATTTATTTAATGTTTTCATCTTTAATATTTTTATTTGGTGGAGTTTTATTTTCCATGTTTGCTGATTTATTATTGAAAAAAATAAATTTTAATAAACAATTTGCAAAGTATATTGGTTCCATTATTTTATATTCTATTGGCGGTATTATTGTTAATGTGTTCTTGTATATTGTGATTTTGAATGAAGGGTTAGGCACGGAAGCATTTTATTGGATGGTGTATGGTATTGCTGCATCTTTAATATTCCTGCACGTTATGTTTATTACTAGAAAATTATTAAATATATTGGTTTAAAGAAAGTCTAGGAGCGATATTATGAAAAGAATTTTTGGAACACAAATGTTATTTTTAATTTTACTATTAGTGGTTTCCGCTTGTACTTCAAATCAAGATTTCAAATTGTACGAAGGCAGAGCATTGAACATAGCGGTAATAGGTGAAACACCGAAAGTAATGGAAGAACATATTGAGTTCTTTGAAATCAAATTTGAGGATTTGTTTGACAAAGATCTGAAAGTTTATGACGCGATATTTATTATGGAAGAAAACTTACAAGAAGCTTCTCAAAGTCAATATGTGGATGTTTATCTACATTCAAATATTCCATTTTTCTTTATAGGTGCAACAAAATCATATCATTCTTTTGTTGATGACGAATTAACATATGAAAATGATAAGGAGTTAAAGGAAATAAGTAATCATTACGCTATTGGTTATCTGTCATCTGAACAAGAGGAAGACAAGTATTGGTACTTCGGATTATACAATGATGAATTTAATGAAAGAAACGTTAAAGAAATGTACTCAAGGATTTTTGAGGCAAGTAGAAGTAACAATCCAAAAGTTAACTAACAAGCAAGAGGCAATAAATATTGCAATCGGTGGAGTAGGATTAGGACTTTCTATTTGCCAAGAAATTATAAATAAACACGATGGTGAGTTTATTATACAAAGTAAATTAAATGTTGGAACAACTGTTACAATTTGTTTACATCCTTGAAACAGTATAGAGAATTCAATTTTTTAAGATATAGCTAACAACGAAAAAGGAGGCTAAATATGCGCAATATTATAATCATCATCATAATCGTGTTGTTATTCGTATCTATAGCGGGATGTAAAATGCCTCAAAACGAGTTAATCGTAGTTGAAGATGAAGTAAAGGTTACAGAGAATATGGAGGATGTCATCACACAGTATATAGAAGAGCAAGTGGCTCATCAATCACACCGAGGCACATCTTTTTCAGCTCAAGAATTTTACGGCACAAAACAAAAAGATGACGGTGAAATATATGTATACTTGTGGACTTATTACAGTGAGTATTACCTAGATAATGGGGAATTACAACAAGGCGGTGGGGCTAGTTTACCACTAATAGTTGTTATAAAAGAAGATAACTTTGAAGAATTTTATGTAGTTGAACATTTCAGACCATTAGACGGATCTGAATATGACCCCTCTGTTCGTAGCCTATTCCCAGAAAAATATCACGATAGAATTTTTACGAGAAATAATGTTCGTGATTTAGAGCCCTTAGTAAAGCAGAAAGCAGAAGCGCATTTTAAAGAACAACAAAATGAGGAAACAACCGATAGTGATGTAGGGGAACTCTTTAAAGAATTAAACACTGATTATGACAATTTCCTTCATGTTGAACAAGTAGACCATGGATTTATTGTATTCTATGAAACAGATGGAAAATTAAAATTCGGATATTTAAAAGGAGCAGAGAAAGATCAATGGCAAATCGAATCAGATGGAACTAATGTGAACTTAATAAGTGGGGGCTATGTTACGACTGTATTTGGAGAAACAGCATCTTTTTTAACTTATGGGGTTGCAACGAATCCAGATGTACATAAAGTCCTAGTAAAAAATGAACCTGCTACGCAGATGAAATCAAGTGAGGATATAGAATTTTGGTTTGCCTTCACAGATGAAAATGTGGAGGACGCTGATGTTAATGTATTAAATGAAGATGGAGAACAAGTAGATTTAAGTTCTTATGAACATATTCAGGTAGCAGAAGAAGATCAAAAAGTGGATATAAATATCATGTTAAATGGTACCGGCAGTCAAAGCGGCTTACTAACATTCATAATGAATAGATCTTATGAAAATGGAACTGGCTCCCCCTTACACTTTGAGGAAACCATTTTTCTCCCAGGGTATCATATTTTTAGGCAAGGTGTACCATCTAGTGATATTCTCTCTTTATCAGAAGGATTGACTTTAGAAGAAACTCAAAATGGATATCAAGTATCAGGAGAAGTTCAACCTTTTGAAACGAAATCCATTACTTTATTGCACCAGTATGATAGTGCACTTGTTGGAGGATCAAAAAATAAAGACAGATGGAACTTTGGTCAAACGATTGACCTTTATCGCGATGGGGAAAATACGAAACTGAATTCTATTAATGTTCATTTCAATTTCCCTCCTAGTACAACTGACTTAAGCAATGAATTGTCTCTGGGAACTTGGGATGATGGTGCCATTGTTACGATTGATCCTGATATAAATGACGATTTTCTCAGTATTTCATGGGCACTTTATGATAAAGAAACACCAACGCGCGCAAGTATAGATGCAATGGATGAAGAATTGAATTTAGCAGGCAAAGAACTAGCATCTGTTAGTTTGACCTATTCAGTTAGAGTTAACTCTCTCCCTCATTACCTCACTTATTTGGCTATTGGGATAGGTTTATTAGCCTTAGTGTTCAGTTATCTGATTTATAGAAAAATAAAAAAGACCGATTTTTCAAAGCTGTAGAAGCAAAAAGGGTGGCATCTCTTGAAAGACATTGAACCGTTATTCAACAAATAGAAGCGATAGCAATAGAAGCTGTCGTTGCTTATGTGTAGGTCACTTAGTGAATTGTAATAGAAGCTAACAATGGACTTCCAAATTGGAAGTCCATTTGAATTACAATAGACATTAAGCTTTAACAGAGTCAAATTCTTAACTTATTGTAAAAAAAAGAGCAAAAATAGGGAACCTATTGATTTTTGTTAATTTGATAAACTGCCAGAACCAATTATTCTAAAGTCTCCTTCTTCTCGTGTGAAGGTGTATTGCCACAACTCTCTATTATTTTGCAGTTGCTCATCCTCATACCATTGAACTTCAACTTCTACAATTAATGTGTACTCATGGTAACGACGGCTGAAATCAACTAAATTAATTAAATTATAGTCACGCTGAATTATTCCTCCTTTGTCCTCCCAGTACTCCTCCATGTATTCCCGATGAGAGAACTGAAACTCTGCCCGGCTTCCGTAGGGGATTTTAGCTAGCTCTATACGTTCTTCTATCGTTAGATCATTATCCCCTATTGCTTCATAGTAAATCTCTATTTTTTCAATGCCTGACTGGATCAGATGGTTCTCCGGGAAAAAATACGGTGTGAACATTTGAAAGCCGATGTACAAAATGACCAGAAGGCTCCCGATAATCTGAATAGGGTATGAATAGCTCAGTTTGCTCACTCGATTTTCGAGTCGACTTCCGATCCAGACTGCCAAAGCACCGGTGGTAAGTAGGTAAAGTATGGATACAATGTCATTCACGTAAAATTGAATTTTTGTTTGCAACAAATAAAAAACAAGAAGAATTACTAGTAATATGAAGCTTCTACGTACAATTTCTCGCATAGTATCACTTAGGAGCCCGAATCCATTCGTAATCGAAAACAGCTTTTTTGCCCGTTCGTTGTACCGGAATAATAAAACCGTAGCAATTAGGAAAAAAGAGCCTGTAAAAACCGTTAATATAACACGCAACATCGTTCCTGCTACTTGGGGACCGTCGCCGCTAGTCACTAAATTCCATTCTGAAAAAAGAGCCTGAAAGCTTGGTGCCACTAAGATCCAAAGTATAAGAGCTGCTGCTCCAAGAGAGAAATAATATTTATATGGAAATCTTTCAAAGTGAGAGGTTCCTGACTTCTTTTTTTCGACATCTTGAAGAATTCTGTTCTTGAGCTGCTGGCGGTGCTCTGTTTTCCAGCTGCTGTCAACATCTAAGCTTTCTAGTCTGTCATCCAAGTCGTGAAAATCATGTTGTTCTCTCATATAAATATCCCTCCTTTGCTAGCTGGTTCTTTAAAATAGGGATGGCTCGATGGAGTGTTACTTTCACTTTGTTCTCTGACCAGCCTAAAATTTCGCTCGTTTCCTTGACGGTAAAGCCCTTTATTTTTCGTAACACAATGACCTCTCGATTTGCCGGTTTCAGCTGCCCTAAGGCCTTGTAAAGTTCCCTTGCCTCTTCCTTCATTTGAAGCATGTCTTCCGGAAGGGGATTAGAGTCCTTTTTATTTTGCAGGAAGCTTTCTATGATCCGTAGCGGCTTACGCTTCCTGAGAAAATCAATGGTCACATTATGAGCAATCCGGAACAGCCACGTTTTCGTTTCCGCCTGGCGCTGGAACGATTCATAGTTGTTATAGGCTTTAATAAAGGTCTCATGAGTCAAATCTTCAGCCTGTTGGTAATCCCGAGTCATCACGCAAATATATTTAAAGACGGCATCGCTGTAAAGGTTATACCATTCTTCCAATTCTCCGTTTCTACTATTTTCTTCGGTCAAATGAACCACCACCTTCCGTACTGTAAAAAATCCGATATTTAGACGAAATGACGTGAAAAAAAGGTTACAGTTTTTTAGTTTTTCTTAATATTTTTTTAGTTAACTTATTTTTTCTCAACAAGGGGAGAAGCGATAGTAAAGTGTGAGATCCAATTTTTATAAAAGGTAAGAAAGCATTAAAACTTGGAAAGTTGTCTAGCTCCAGCGCCTAGCTTCTCGAGCGTTTCGGACCATCAAGATTTGCCTATCCACGAGGTAGAATCGAAGAGGAGGCAAAACGTTGCTGGCCCTCCAACGCTTATCGAAGCTGATCAATGCGCTTGCGCTTTTCCTATAGAAAACTATTGGCTAATAGGTGCCAAAATAAAGTGAATATTGAATTGACTGTTTCTTCCTCTCAATTAAGGACATTGACACAAATGAATTTACTGTAATCAACTTTATACCATTATAAGACAACAAGGAAATAATAAAATAAGTGAGTTTAAATTATTAATAGAGTGAATTTCATAATTACTAAAAACGACCCACATCAAGCAATATATAGTTTGCGAATGGGTTTGGCGCAACTATATATAGATCTTAGTGGCGAAAATAATGAATGATGAAATTCATTAAATGATTTTAATTTACAAACTAATAAACCATCAAATGTATATTTGTACAAAAATTGTGATCATAATTTCATCTATTTTTATATAATGTAACATATTTATGAAAATTTTCTCATTAGTATAGCTTAATTAAATTAATGTGATATACTATTATTAATTAATCGTTAAAGGGGAGAAACAACTTGGCACAATTTCAGTACATTCGCTTATTTGAAGAGATAGGCAAAGACGATATTTCATTAGTT
>SKOL01000044.1 GCA_007120055.1 Anaerobacillus sp. | reverse complement strand
GGTTTTTAGTACGGACTCTTTAATGGTCCCAGAGGCTGGTCGGCCTGACTTCACTTCTACTATAAAAAAATAGTAGCACAAACCCTGGCCGGGGTCTGTACTACTAATGTTAGTATGTTTTCTGTACTTTCCCTGGAAAGCGTAGGAATAAACAATTTGTGACATAAAGCCACGATCTAGGTCAGGTAAGTTAATAAGTTAAGTGCCATAAGTGGGCACTAGGCACCCCAAAAGTGTCACTTTGACTTGTCGGACCGAGTTCTTACTCCCAACCAGTAAAAGAATCCAGCAATTATTACTCCTCCTATTATCCAAACCCACACTGGAATTCCTGTTGGAGTCGGTTTTGGAGGGTCTTCCCCTTCCCGTATTTCTTCGTATTCATCAACATCCTCCTTTTCAATCTCAAATGTACGTTCCACCATTATTTCTTCATCCAATACATTTGCAGTGATAAACACGTTATACACACCAGCTTCTAAGGCGTCAATATCCCATGGTACTTGATACCTTATTTCTGTGTTTGGCACCATCGTAAGTGGCTCAAATTCCCTTTCAAACAAAGTTTCCCCGATCTCATTTTTCACCATGTATCCACCATGTGTCCCTCTTAAAATCATTTGAGCATCATTGATGAATTCCATGTACAATTCAGGGCCAGATCGATGAATGTTGATACCTACATCACCTATGTTAAAGTTCGAAGCTGGAGTATTAGGAAAATCAAGTTGGACTGCTAAAGTATAGGTGATTTCATTTCTAATAATAAATCCGATGTCTCCTCCAGATTCTACCGTTTCAATTTCTTCAAGTATATCTTCATCTATAGTCGCAAATAAAAGCCCACCTAGGAAAGTTCCTTCATCCATTTCGGGTACAGCAATATGGATAGGGATGTCAACTTTCTCTTTAGCGTCTAACTCAATATACGGCTCTACATCAATCAACTCTGACATTAAAATGGAATCGTCGAGAAGTTTAGTATCTTCTGATTCTATACTTTCTTCGTACAAAATCCCCCCTGTTGGAGCCGTGTAAGAGTTTATTGGTACTATATGAACCGTAATATTATGATCCTTCTTATTTTGAATACGAACATATATCGTTTGGTCTTCTCCAGATTTCACTTGTAAATGGTAATATCCATTCACCCCCTCTATTTGTGTAGTTGGTAAAATGGGATGAATGACAAATGGTAAACCCATTTCTTGATCCGCATTCGCTTGTACTAAAAACATATTAAATGTTACAGTTAAAAACAGAATAAAAATCATAATAATAGACACTTTTCGGAAAAAATATTTCATTAAATCACTTCTTCCTCTTTTTATTCTAATCAAAATTCTCAACATTTCACTTAACATACGAAAGCAAGCCACGTAATTTTCACATGGCTGCTTATCGTTAATGATTTATTAGTTGCTTGGACCCGACACTAGATTCCAAGTAATCGTTGTGGTGTATACTCCTGCTAATGCAGTGTCAGGTCTTAGTTCCAGAGACAGACTGTCTTCAATAAATGAAACGTTGAAAGTCCCTTTACCTTCTTCTTGGGGAGCATCTAATACTGTGACTCCAATTTCATTATCAATTGTTCCACCATTTGTTGTAATCTCCAATTCACTAGAAGAACCGGCTTCAGCCGTCACTGATGGAGCCACTAGAGTGATGGAATCCTTTGGTAAAGAATATGAATCGCCTCTTGTTAAATCAGATGCTTTTACATTTACATTCCAACCTGCCTCTGTTCCTGTTGCATCAATCACTGTTACATCTCCTAATTCAGCTGTAGTCGTTTGGATTGTACCATCTAATATTAGACTACCAAATGTTGTTTCTGCAGGGACCGAAATACTTAAGTCGCCTCCTACAACCTCAGCGGAACCATCCGTTTGTGTCCCTTCCGAAAAAGCAGCATTTGCAAATATCCCCAGAGATAATGCGAATATTGAAAAAATGGCTAGTAATCTTTTCATCTATCTATATCCTCCCTAAAGTTCATTTATTTGAGATAATCTATATCCCCACGCCTACTTATCCAATTTTTTATGGATAAAATATTCTCACTAAAATCTTTTGTAACGTACTACACTATAGACAGAAAGAATACCATTCGGTAAGTTAACTCCCTTCTTCATCGGCACAACAATGTAAACTGAAATTAATGACTAATCCCTCCCTTTATGGTCTTTTTTGTGCCTTTTGTCCCCTGTCCTTATTACCATATGCGCGTCGCTCTACCGTGTATAGACTGATGGTAGAAGTAAAACTAAAAATAGGCTTTATATGTTGAATTTAGTTCGCCCAATGTCAGTACCCCAAGGAAAAACCGCAAAAATTTTTCGATCATTTTTATCATATTTTACAAAACCATAGTAAATATCTCTGTCAGATTATGTTTTATTTTATTCATCCTTGTAAAAATAAAAAATCAAAATCTTCGTCTTATTACTCTAGATTCCTTAGAATACACCTTTATAACTAGTTACGTCCCAACAGAATTCACGAGTACTGTTCGGCCTTTCTTCGATCGTGCCAAAGAAATCTGTTCACTTTTGGACCGAGCCCTCATTGCATATCGCTCAATGAAATTCGACGACCGCTCGATTGCTTCCTCCCTACAATTATCAAAGCATTTAAAGAATTGGTATACTAATGGAAGCGAAGCAAGATTAAAACAAGCTTTATCCCTACTACTACGGGACCCTTGCTGGCATGTTAGTGGCGGAAAAGCGAGAGGTTGTTAAGTTACAGAGAGGGGTTTATGATTGGTTTGGTGTTATGTTTGTTGGCGGTGTAATTTGCAGCAAGCTCAATAAGTTAATAAGTTAAGTGCCTAGTACCACTTAGCTATGTGCCAGGCACCACTTAGCTACCACCATCTACCGCTGCATTAACCTCCAAAGTCCGAGTAATGGGTCGTCGACGGGAAAGTACTCAAGTCCCATATAACCGTCAAACCCGGTTTCTTCAATAGCCTCAAATACGTTTGGATAATTAATTTCGCCTTTATACAGTTCATGCCGCCCTGGGTTACCTGCAGTAGTTGTAAACACGACTACATTTAAATTAAGCTTCTCAGTGGCAAATTGTATACGCTGGAGATCCTTATCCCACCAAGACCAAAATTCAATATGGTTAATACCAACTGATTTTGTTAGCTTTAGACCTTCACTGAAATCATAATTTTGAAAAACAGGTTCTATACTAACACTAATTTTCATTTTAATCCCTCATTTTAATCTATTAGATTTTACTTTAATTGTTCAATAACGTAATCAGCAGTTCGGATCGCTAGTGCAACTGTAGTTAACATTGGATTTGCGACACCGCTCGTCGGAAAAACACTATTATCAGCTACATATAACCCTGAAACACCATGGACTTGCCCGTATCGGTTCACTGCAGATGTATTAGGATCGTCTCCCATTCTACAAGTACCAAGTTCATGAAACTCTACTCCAGGTGGTTGGAGACATACGGCAGGCTGCTGTTCATTTGAAAGCAAAAGCGCATTCATTGCCGAAGCAGCTTTCTTAATACCAGCTCCCATTTTTTGAATGACTTCATAGTCTCGATCACTATAAGAGAAATGAACGTCAATGAAGGGAACACCAAATTCATCTGTTCGAGCATCATTAAGTGTTAAATAATTATCAAAACGTGTTTCAACTTCTCCAGACCCAAGAAGTTCTATTTTCCATTCATTGAGCAATGGCTTTTCTTGATAGTGATACCAAAAATAATACCTAGGACCATGCATTTGGATTTGGTATGGACGCTCTTGTGAGTTGGGAATTAAAATACCAAGAGTTCCTAATACTTCAGGAAAATTCCTTCGACTAATTAAACCTGTTCCAAAAACTCTTGAATGATTCGTTAAGTAGTGACCAATGGCAGGTCCATCAACCTTTGAATGTAGCAATATCCGCGGGGGGTTCCAATGCGCTAGTTGCTAGAACAATATTTTTTGCTCTTAAAAAATAAGGCTTATGGTCATGCGTCATGACTTTGATGCCGACCGCTCTCCCTTTTTCCTTTAGTACTTCTGTACAACGAGCGTTTACCGCTAAATCAAAGGGCTTTTGGTTAAATCCTCTCCCTAAAACTGTAAAGCGCTGAAAAATACATTCGAGTGAATTTCCCCATATTTTGTGGTTTGAAGATCAGTGGCCATAGGGATGTCGGTTGCACCTAAAAATCCTTTCTTCTGAAGCAGGTCCAGCATGATTTGTGTTAAAGAGGATTTAATGGAGAGACAAATCGATCATACAATAAATAATTTGATTAATCACTTACGTAATTCGCAAAAAGTAAACTTTGAATAATGAATGTTTAAACACACAAAAAAAGCCCTCCTAAATGTTATAGTATAAGTTCGACTAAATACCAAACATTAGGGGCTTTCTCACGTTCCCTAATTACTTCCAAAATAGTCTTCAATATATGCAAGTTCCTCTTCTTCAGTAAGTAAACCCGTGGCTTTTCCGATTGTTCCACCTTGTAGTTCCCAAATAGCATTATGGTCTAAATCAGCTTTGCTAAAATCACCTTCTTGCCATCTTGATAAAATGTCGATATATACGTAGCTATGTTGATAGTTTTGTTCATTTTCTAAAGCGACTTCAAGTAGGCGTTCTATTCTTTCTTCGGTTATTAGCATTGCTCCCCATTTTCGTTTAGCAGACACTTTTTGATGTGACATCCAATGGATATAATTTTGCATCGACCTTTCCTGCATATCCATCGGGAATTTTTCATCTAGAGGAATGTCTTCTTTCTCTTTTACAACTCCTTCTTCACTCATTGATATTGGAGCCTCTCCCACTAGCTCTTCCTCTTCTTCAATTATTAATTCTACATTACCTTCTTCACTTCCAGTCATATAAAAAATGGTATACCCTGTAACAAAAATGAAGGCTACTAAAATGAAGATTATCCTAGCTGTATTCATCGTCTTTCCTCCCCAAGCTCGATTATGCCAATCTTTTAATTTCTCGTATACTCATATAACTCTTCTGATACAATCGAATTTCATGACCGTGATCTTTGACATCATTAGAACCAATGTAAAATATTAAAAAATGATAGATATCTCTATTATGTAAATAAAACCACTATGAAAATTTTCTCGTTGCTGGGCATTATTCTCCTCCTTCCCATTCTCTTTGTCTATTAATTAGTCGATTGAAAAGTTAATTTATTTCACTTTGAAAGAATTTTTATAGAAAGTTAATAAGTTGGTGCCAGGCACTTAACTTATTCAAACCATTAACATAATCTTTCTCCAAAAGAATATAAATAAAATTCAGATGTTTATTACGAATGGGAGGGAATGAAATGGTAGTGGAATTGAATATTTCAAAAGATAGACTACTAGAGCAATATGCGGTAGAAGGCAGCTTTTATCATTTGAAGCTTAGTGATGAGATAACGAAAATATCCTGCAGAAACGACTTACATATCATTGATAAAGCACATCAACAAGAACATGGTAAAAATTCAAAAGCACAACTTCTAATGATCATGATGAACCCTGGAAAATCTAGACCTTTACGACAAACATATATTTCCGAGTATGACCGATTTCATGAAGCGAACGCTATTCAAATAACACCTCATGTAGAAGCTTTACCTGATGATACACAATATCAAGTGATGAAACTAATGAGGAACCTAAACCTTAAGCATGCAAGAGTGATTAATATATCAGATATCCGTAATACCAAAAGCAAACATTTTGCGCTTCAAGTAGATGAAATTAATGCGCTCGATGACATCCATAGTATTTTCAGCCCAGATAGACGTGAAGAATTGCTTGAAGTATTCGAGCAACTATATAAAAATGCCGTAATTTTCAAAGCATGGGGAAAAACAATCGTCGACCAATCCAATCACTTCCGAGAACTCGTAAAAAACTATTGTCTCCCTTCACTACCAGAAGGAATTAGACAAGTTGGGATTCAAGGCAACTCCCGCCTCCATTTCAGCCATCCATTGCCACAAGGAGGACAATCCTTGCAAGAACAATGGTTAAGGAATGCATATCGGCTTTTAGTGGAGGCTTATTAATTAATGAGATAGCATTAAATATTTACAATAAGTTAAAAAGTTTAGTGCCTGGCACTTAACTTTTTAATTTATATTTCATACGCAGTGTCACTCCCTGAAGGCGTGCGCCTTTCAATATAAAAATACAGCCGACTAGATGGTCAACTGCATTCTTTAAAATCTATTCATTTATCTCCCTCTTCTTGTTTTCGAAAGGGATCTTAAGAAACATTTTTGTCAATTTCTACATTTTTATTTTCCTCTTCTTGTGTTTTATCGTATTTATGTGGCGCAAACATGATTCTTACTAATGAACCAAACACAAGGAACTGAAGGAACAAGGCAGGCACACCGCCAAGATTATTTAACATCTTTACACCGTCAATATTTGCAAAACTTATCATCGTCCAAGATATGATACTGACTGTAACGCCCCATACAACCTTAATCATAATTCCTGGCTCAGGACTTTCTGGAGAAATTCCAGTTGAACTAATTCCACTCATAGCTGCAATATTAGAATCACAAGCTGTGACAAAAGTGATAAAGACAATAAAGATAAAGAACGGGATAACTATTTGTGACAAAGGCAAGCCGGCAAATACTGCATAAAGGACAGCTTCCGGTCCACTATTGGCCATTACTTCAGAAAGTCCTGCACTTTCCATTTCCATAAATATTGCAGTTCCACCAAAAACACTCATCCAAATTGCACCAAATACAGCTGGTAATACAAAATTAACTAAAACAACCGTTTTTACTTTATAACCGTAAGCAATTCTCCCTAGAAATAAAGCAATGATAAGGGCCCACGCAAACCAACTGGCCCAATAAAAAGTTGTCCACCATTGAGGCCAAGGATCTGCTGCTGCTGCACCAGTAAACAAACTTTTTTTGAAAAAGTTACTTAAATAAACCCCTAGAGATTCTGTACCTAAGTTAAAGATAAAAGTTGTAGGGCCAACTATAAACACAAAGATCGTAATAATGATAAAAACTCTAATATTAATGTTTGAT
>SKOL01000263.1 GCA_007120055.1 Anaerobacillus sp. | reverse complement strand
CGTCTGAGATTCGACAGAAGGTCACGGTGAAGTGAGTGAAAGCACCCGCCTTTTTACACTATTTTTAAATTTAATTGAAACAAGTCGACGCTATTGTTATAATTTATGCTAGTGTATTAACTTGGAGTAGTTTAGTGATAGCGAGAAAACCTTTGCGCTTGAGCTTTTATACATAGGAGTGATATAAAATGAACAAAGAAGAACGTTTAAAACGCAGATCTAAAATCCGTAATTTTTCAATTATTGCTCATATAGATCATGGGAAGTCGACGCTTGCAGATCGTATACTAGAACAAACAAGTGCCCTAACCCAACGTGAGATGAAAGATCAAATGCTTGATGCGATGGACCTTGAACGTGAACGAGGAATTACGATTAAATTAAATGCGGTTCAGTTAACGTATAAAGCGAAAGATGGAGAGGAATATATCTTTCACTTAATTGATACCCCTGGACACGTTGATTTCACGTATGAAGTATCACGAAGCTTAGCAGCTTGTGAAGGGGCTTTACTTATCGTCGATGCAGCTCAAGGAATTGAAGCTCAGACGCTTGCCAACGTATATTTAGCACTTGATAACGACTTGGAAATATTACCAGTTGTAAATAAAATTGATTTACCGAGTGCAGAACCTGAGCGAGTAAAACAAGAAGTAGAAGATATTATTGGTCTTGATACTTCAGATGCTGTTCTTGCTTCTGCGAAAAATGGGATTGGTATTGAAGAAATTTTAGAACAAGTTGTAGAGAAAGTACCTGCCCCTAGTGGTGACCCGGAAGGCCCGTTAAAAGCACTTATTTTTGATTCGTTATACGATCCTTATCGAGGGGTAATCGTTTATATTAGAATCATCGAAGGAACGATTAAGCCAGGGGAAAAAATACGAATGATGGCAACAGGTAAAGAATTTGAAGTGATTGAAGCAGGAGTATTTACACCTAAGCCAGTGAAGCGTGATGAATTAACTGTTGGAGACGTTGGTTTCTTAACGGCATCTATTAAAAATGTGGGTGACAGTCGCGTCGGGGATACGATTACAAGTGTCAATAACCCCGCCAGTGAACCTCTAGCTGGATATCGAAAAATGAATCCAATGGTGTTTTGTGGGTTATATCCCGTTGATACAAATGATTATAATGATTTAAGAGATGCTCTTGAAAAGCTAGAATTAAATGATGCGTCCCTGCAATATGAGCCAGAAACTTCTCAAGCGTTAGGGTTTGGTTTCCGATGTGGCTTCTTAGGACTTTTACACATGGAAATTATTCAAGAACGCATTGAAAGAGAGTTTAATATTGATTTAATCACGACAGCACCAAGTGTTATTTACCGCGTCACATTAACAAATGGTGAGGAGGAGCGCATTGATAATCCATCAAAGATGCCTGATGCGCAACAAATCGAATTTGTTGAAGAACCGTATGTGAAAGCATCAGTGATGGTACCGAACGACTATGTCGGAGCAGTCATGGAAATTTGTCAGAAAAAACGTGGTAATTATCTTGATATGAAATATTTAGATGCTAACCGTGTAACAATCACATATGAAATTCCACTATCAGAAATTGTTTATGATTTCTTTGATCAATTGAAATCGAGTACTAAAGGATATGCATCATTTGACTATGAGTTGATCGGTTACAAGGAATCGAAACTCGTAAAAATGGATATTTTATTAAATGCCGAAAAGGTCGATGCGCTATCTGTTATTGTTCACCGAGATTTTGCTTATGACCGTGGAAAAGTCATTGTTGATAAGTTGAAAGAATTAATTCCTCGTCAACAGTTTGAGGTCCCAGTTCAAGCTAGTATTGGTCAAAAAATTATTGCTCGTTCAACAATTAAAGCGATTCGTAAAAATGTATTAGCAAAATGTTACGGCGGTGACATCTCGCGTAAGCGTAAACTTTTAGAGAAACAAAAAGAAGGTAAAAAGCGTATGAAGAGTGTAGGAAATGTAGAAGTGCCACAAGAAGCGTTCATGGCCGTTCTTCGTATGGATGAAAGTAAGTAATAATTATGGAGTAAGAGGGTGGGACAAAACAAAGTGTCAGACACCGCTAGACACCGAATATAGACATATGATAAATCTTTACGTCTATATTTAGTAGGATCCGCGTGGTGTCAGACACTTTTGCCCCACCCTCTTTAATTTAATTTAATGTACAATTCAAAATTTGAAATTCACAATTTTTTTAGGTAGTGCTTCGTAGCGCTACTAAAAAATAAATTTAATTTTTAATTTTAAATTGTACATTGTAAATTGAAAAAAGAAAGATGGTGATCTCATGGCTTTACCGAAAGCTGTATATGTCCATATTCCTTTTTGTGAGCAAATTTGTCATTATTGCGATTTTAATAAAGTGTATTTAAAAGGGCAGCCCGTTGAGGAGTACGTCAAGGCCTGTGAAAAAGAAATGAAAGAGGCGGTCTCACAATTTCCGTATGATCATATTGAGACGGTTTATATCGGTGGAGGAACTCCTTCTTCTTTATCATCTCAACAGTTAGAGCCGTTATTAGAATCAATAAATCAAGTTTTTTTATTACAAAAACCGAGAGAATACACGTTTGAAATCAACCCTGGGAATATTTCTGACGAGAAGTTATCGCTGTTAAAGTCCGCTGGAGTGAACCGTTTGAGTATTGGTGTTCAAGCTTTTCAAGAAGATCTTTTAAAAAAGATTGGACGGACTCATAATGAAAAAGATATTTATCGTACGATTGAAAGTGCAAGAAGAATGGACTTTGAAAATATATCGATTGATTTAATGTTCGGATTACCAGGGCAGTCAGTGGCCAATTTTATAGAGTCCATAGAAAAGTCAGTGGAGCTTGAGATCCCTCATTTTTCAGCGTATTCACTTAAGGTAGAAGAGAAAACGGTGTTTCACCAATTGCAACGCAAAGGAAAGTTACCCTTACCACCAGAAGATGATGAAGTAGCAATGTATGATGTTTTAATCAATATGTTAACAGAACAAAATTATCATCATTATGAAATAAGTAATTTTTCTAAAAATGGGTATGAAAGTTTGCATAATCTCACCTATTGGAATAATGAAGAATATTATGGGATCGGTGCAGGGGCTCATGGCTATGTATCAGGGCAGCGCTATGCAAATGTTGGTCCAATAAAAAAATATATAAATAATGTTCATTCACAAGGGCGCCCCCTATTAGAAAGTCATGTCGTAAGTACAGCGGAAAAGATGGAAGAAGAAATGTTTTTAGGACTTCGAAAACTAGAAGGTGTTTCTATTTCACAGTTTCAAAGTCGTTTCAATAAGGATCCTTTTGAAATTTTTGGTAATAACATTGAACGGTTAAAATCAGAAGGACTACTAAAAGTGGAGGACGATCGTATCTCTTTAACGAAAAATGGTTTATTTGTAGCTAATGAAGTTTTTGAAAAATTTCTGCTATAAATGATAGTTGTTTACATAGATTAATGAATTTCATAATGGAGTATTTTCGCCATTAAGTATCTATATGTAGTTGCGTTAAAACGCTCGCAACTACATATAGTCTGATATGGCTCAATTAAGGTAATTATGAAATTCACTCAGATAGTGTTTTTTTGCCTCTTAACTCCAAAACTTCTTTCGAATCGTTGACAACGAATATAGATTTTTGGTAATTTATTAATAGGATTTAGCACTCGTTCAATTAGAGTGCTAACAGAGGTGATAAATTATGTTAACAGAGCGACAATTATTAATTTTAAAAGCAATTATTGATGATTATATTCGTTCTGCAGAACCAGTGGGCTCAAGAAGTGTATCAAAAAGAGAAGACATATCTTATAGCCCTGCTACAATTCGAAACGAAATGGCAGATCTTGAAGAATTAGGTTTTTTAGAAAAGCCTCATAGTTCTGCAGGGAGAATCCCTTCACAAAAAGGTTATCGATACTATGTAGATCACTTATTATCACCAGAGTTACTAAACAATTCTGATATTGTTGATATTAAATCAATGTTTGCCCAGAAAATTCATGAAGTCGAGCAATTAATTGAACAGTCAGCACAGATTTTATCTAATTTAACGAGTTATACTTCCATCGTGTTGGGACCGGAAGTATTCGATACGACGTTAAAGCATTTGCAAATTATCCCATTAACTAAAGAGACAGCGGTAGCGATTATCGTCACTGACACTGGTCATGTTGAGAAACAAGCCGTTGATATTCCACAAGGTATGGAAGTAACTGATATTGAAATGATGGTTAATATTTTAAATGAACGCCTTAAAGGAGTTTCAATGCTTGAGTTGCGTGGGAAAATATTTTCAGAAGTTGGAAATGTCTTGAAAATGCATATTTCGAACTATAAAGATACGATGCAAATGTTGGAACAGTCTTTTACTCATGAGAAAAATGATCATGTGTTTTTTGGGGGAAAGACGAATATTTTTTCACAACCAGAATTTCGTGATGTTGAAAAAGTGCGTCAGCTTCTTGAAATGTTCGAAGAAAAACAGTTGGTTCATCAAATTTTCCGTTCCGATAGTTCAGGGATTACTGTGAAGATTGGCCAAGAAAATAAACTTGAGGCGATTGATAATTGTAGTGTGATTACAGCAACATACACTGCCGACGGAAAACACCTAGGAACCATTGGTATCCTCGGACCAACTCGTATGGAATATCAACGAGTAATCGGAGTTTTAGATTATCTTTCTAAAGATATGACAAATACTTTAACAAAATTGTATCAAAGAAATAAGTAATGGAAATATTGACAAATAGTTGAGAAATGTTTATTCTCCCAATTGGTTGTATTTTCTGAGACTGTCCATAAGTGAAGTTTTAGTCTTGGGGCAGTCTCGTCATTCAGTTGGGAACTTTACTAGGGAGGTGAAATAGTTGGCGCAAGAAAAACAAAACTTACAAGAAGAACAAGTATCTCAAGAAGAGATAGTAGACAATGCTGAAAATGTAGTAGATATAGAGGACGCTAAAGAAGATGTTGTTTTATCTGAAGAACAACTGAAAATACAGGAACTAGAGGCGGAAGTTGATAAGGTAAATGAGCGACTTCTCCGTGTCCAAGCAGATTATGATAATTTCCGTCGTCGTACTAAGCTTGAGGCGGAGTCTGCTGCTAAATATAGATCTCAAAATCTTATAGAAGAATTAATTCCTGCGATCGATAACTTTGACAGGGCATTATCTGTGAAAGTTGAAAGTGATGATGCGAAATCATTGCTTCAGGGTATGGAAATGGTGTATCGCCAATTAACTGATGCAATGCAAAAAGAAGGTTTAGAAGTTATTGAGGCTGTAGGGAAAGCCTTTGATCCAAACTATCACCAAGCGGTGATGACGGTAGAAAGTGATGAACACGAATCAAATCAAGTAGTAGAAGAGCTTCAAAAAGGTTATAAGTTAAAAGATCGTGTCATTAGACCATCCATGGTTAAAGTTAATCAATAAATAGTCTATTTACATAATTTTTAGGAGGAAATGTCAATGAGTAAAGTAATTGGTATTGATTTAGGTACAACAAACTCTTGTGTAGCTGTAATGGAAGGTGGGGAAGCGACAGTTATCCCTAACCCAGAAGGAAATAGAACAACACCATCCGTAGTTGCATTTAAAAATGGCGAGCGTTTAGTTGGTGAAGTAGCTAAGCGTCAAGCGATTACAAACCCTCACACGATTCAATCTATTAAACGTTACATGGGTACAGATCATAAAGAAGAAATTGAAGGTAAGCAATATACACCACAAGAAATTTCAGCAATTATTCTTCAAAAATTAAAAGAAGATGCAGAAGCGTATTTAGGTGAAAAGGTAACGAAGGCTGTTATTACAGTTCCTGCTTACTTTAATGATTCTCAACGCCAAGCGACTAAAGATGCTGGTAAAATTGCTGGTTTAGAAGTTGACCGCATTGTCAATGAGCCAACGGCTGCAGCACTTGCATATGGTCTTGAAAAACAAGAAGATCAAACAATTTTAGTTTATGACTTAGGTGGCGGTACTTTTGACGTATCGATCCTTGAATTAGGAGAAGGTTTCTTCGAAGTTAAAGCAACATCTGGTGACAACAAGCTTGGTGGAGATGATTTTGACCAAGTCATCATTGATCATTTAGTAGCTGAATTTAAGAAAGAAAATAGTATTGATCTTTCTCAAGATAAAATGGCATTACAACGCTTAAAGGATGCTGCTGAAAAAGCAAAAAAAGATCTTTCAGGTGTGACTTCTACACAAATCTCTTTACCGTTCATTACAGCTGATGCTAGTGGACCTAAACACTTAGAGTTAACATTAACTCGTGCTAAGTTCGAAGAATTATCTAGTGATTTAGTAGAGCGTACAATGGGGCCAACTCGTCGCGCGCTTCAAGATTCAGGGATGTCTGCAAGTGAGATTGATAAAATTGTTCTTGTTGGGGGATCAACTCGTATCCCAGCTGTTCAAGAAGCAATCAAAAAATTAACTGGTAAAGACCCACATAAAGGGGTTAATCCTGATGAAGTTGTAGCGTTAGGTGCAGCTGTTCAAGCGGGTGTTCTTACAGGTGATGTAAAAGATGTTGTATTACTAGATGTAACTCCTTTATCTTTAGGTATTGAAACAATGGGTGCGGTGTTTACGAAGTTAATTGATCGTAACACGACAATCCCAACAAGTAAGTCTCAAGTATTCTCAACAGCTAGTGATAACCAACCGTCTGTAGACATTCACGTACTTCAAGGTGAGCGTCAAATGGCGGCTGATAACAAAACGTTAGGAAGATTCCAATTAACGGATATTCCACCAGCACCTCGTGGTGTTCCACAAATTGAAGTATCGTTTGATATTGATGCTAACGGTATTGTAAATGTAAAAGCGAAAGATTTAGGAACAAATAAAGAGCAATCAATCACAATTACATCTTCTTCAGGACTTTCAGATGAAGAGATTGATAAAATGGTAAAAGACGCTGAAGCAAACGCTGAAGCTGATAAAAAGCGTCGTGAAGAAGTAGATCTTCGTAACGAGGCAGACCAATTAGTTTTCACTACTGAGAAAACATTAAAAGAATTAGAAGGTAAAGTAGACGAAGCTGAAGTTGCAAAAGCAAACGAAGCGAAAGATAAAGTGAAAACAGCTCTTGAAGGAACTGATACTGAGGCGAT
>SKOL01000453.1 GCA_007120055.1 Anaerobacillus sp. | reverse complement strand
CGTCTTCCCGACCCCACCTTTATAATTGCCAACAAAAATCTTCCCCGCTTTTGTCATGAGGCTCCCCCTTAGATGTGAATTCATAATAATGTATTATAGAAGTAGGGATTTATTACCAATTAAAGTGAATCTACTAAGTGTAAAACGAAATAGAGAGTTGCAAGAAATTTCGAGGATAATGATAATCATTAAGAATCAGTCTACTAAACGAACCGCTTTCCAATTTCCATCCAGCTTCTCAAATAATATTCTCTGGCGTCCAACCTCATCGCCTGCTAAATCGTAAAAATATATATTTACTTTTGAAATTAGCCCTAAATTCAATCAATCATCAAATATATCCCTCTTATTAAACCTTGAGCTAACAAATCGCCAAATAATTTTCGGCTTCGTCAGCCATTGTATTTTCGCATCATTCACTTGATTTGATAGGATTTTGGCTGTCAAAAATTGAGCGACAGGTTCGACCTTGTCTCCTAAGATGTTAAAGATCTTTTTGTTATTTTCATCAAGCGAGCGTCTAATAAGATCGGTCGCAACCATTCCAGGACTTATCGTTCCCACCTTGATATTTGTATTTTTCGCCTCAATGGCTAAAGAACGAGTAAAATAACTGATCGCACTTTTGGATGTCCCGTAAATTGTCAGCTTTTCTCGCATCATCCCGTTACTTCCGAACCCTTCCATGTTAAAAATCTGGCCATCCCCATGTTTTAACATATGATTGAATGCGACGTGGCTTCCATGAAATGTCCCTAAAAGATTAGTGCGAATGACTTGTTCGTACTGTTCTTCTTGCAACTCCAAAAAAAAGTCTCGTCCTTGATCAATCCCAGCATTATTGATCCAAATATCAACTTTTCCAAATTGTCTTTCTGCATCAATCCAAAGTTTTTCTAATTCCTCTCGTTTCTCAACATCCGCTGCAAAACCTTGAACTGCACCTGAACAATTGTCCATTAAACGATTTATCGCTTGATCAACACTTTCTTGTGACCTGCCATTGATTGTTACTTTGCAACCTGCCCGTAAAAATTCAACCGCTAATCCAAATCCGATCCCTCTTGTACTTCCGGTAATTACGACATGTTTCATATTTAGTTCCCCTCCATAAATAAATACAACTAATACAAGCAATGAAAAATCGATTATTTTTCACACTAATTACAGAAATGTCTCGTTAGTAAGTCCATTTAAGGGTAAGTACATAGAAATAATTTTAACTTGTACTCTCCATCTTCGAGCAAAAATGGATCATATAAATCATTTAAATCAATCATCGTCGTTTTTAGACCATTTTCTTCTAACACACTTAACCATTCATCTTGACTAAACAAACCAAGAGTATGGACATCATGATGCACCTCAATATGCCCATTTTGTCGTATAAGATAAACCATTGTTGCCTCATACTTGCTTTCTGAAATGATATGGTTGTTTTCAAAAATCGTCACATGAGTATCCTCATCTGTTCCTGTGTAAGCAAAATTATTATTTTTAAATTCTCCCTTTGTATGTATGACTAACAGTAGAACCCCCTCAGGATTTAAATGGCGTTTAGCTGTTTGGATCACTCTCTTTACATCATCTATCGTTTCCATGTACATGATTGAATCAGGAATTGCCACGACATCAAACTTCTGATTCAAGTTAATTGTCCTCATATCACCTTGAATATAGTTGATTTCAGGATTTAATTTTTTCGCCTCATGAAGCATTGCTTCGCTCAAATCGACTCCTGTAACACGAAAGTGCTTTTTAAAATGAAAGTCGTGTCCTCCTGCACCACAACCTAAGTGAAGTATCGAATTCAATTCAGCGGATACTTTTTCTTTAATCGCTTTAATATAAGTTTCAGTTTCTTCTTTATAATCATCTGGCGCAGAGACGATACGTTCAGTCCATGCTAAATCTGAATATACTTTCCAATGCATTGATAACACTCCTCTTTTTTATCTCACATAAATGGTCTGTTACAGCCCCTTTGTTTTAAAAATTCCTGTTTCATTTAAGGTAATCACTTTTTTTGTCGATACAAATCAATGGATTTATATCCTTGCGATAAGATATCAACCATTTGTGCTAAGCGTTTATCACGAGTTTTTTGTTGTTTTGCAGAATAAATATAGCGAGCCCAATCCCTTTGGTAACCTGGTGTTAGTTTCTGATAAAACTTTCGTTCATTTGGATGATCTCTGAGTAGCTTTTCTATATCTTTCACATTTTCCGCATAGTCTGCTACAGACTGACTTGTTGTTGTGGGTGTCTTTTTAGCTTTCTTCTTTTCACGTTTTAAACCAACGACAGTAAATACATCATCCATACTTACCATCCGTGAAAATTTCACATCGCTATTTTTTACATAGCCTTCTTCGTCTATTTTCATTGTTGGAAAAATTTCATCTCTGTGAATGAACGAATCATATCGCTTGTTCCCTTTTTTAGGATATGTACCCTTTTTCTAGTAATTGTTCCTCGTCGATCACTTTTTGAGTTTGCTTCACCATTTCTTCCATCGTTTCGACAAAAATAAAAATTGCGTCATGGACTCCTGATAATTCCGTCTTATATCCTTTAAACAAATCATAATCACTAGGTTCATCAAGCACGGCCATATTTTGATATTTACTTAGTTTTAGCTTGTCAATAATTGTCATAACCTTCTCCTTTCGTTTAATTGTTTTCACCAGCATGAGTGTATCGTCACCAACTTTTAATTCCACTTAAAAAGCGTTAATCCTTTCTATTATTAACCTTAACGTAAATAAGATTTTACTGCCTAATAATTCATCGGCACACTTACCTATATAAAGCGCATAAGATAAGTTGATAGTTCAATAAAAGGAGGACATTAAATGTATTCTAATCATTTTTTTTATAACTATAACCCAAACTATAATGATCATCTGCGGATTGTAAATGACACTCAATTTATAGACGATATTCAAAAAGCGATAAATGCTGAGTATAGTGCGGTTGATTGTTATGGGAAGTTAGCTAACATGGCTCCTACAGAAGATGAAAGAAAGCAAATTCTTGAGATTCAAAACGATGAAAAACGCCATATGGAAGAATTTAGTCGCATCTATACTCAGTTAACAGGCAAGCAGCCATCTTATGAAATTATTGAGGATTGTCCAGACGAATATCGTCAAGGGATCAAGTTCGCTTTTAAAGACGAGCAGGAAGCTACTGATTTTTATTTAGATATCGCAGATCAAGCACAGGACGCCTACATCAAAGATCGGTTTAAACGTGCAGCATCAGATGAACAAAATCACGCTGTATGGTTTTTGTTTTTTCTTTCTAAAAATCCAATGGTAACCAACAACCATCGGCAAACTGAAAATTACGGTGCAACGGGTGCATTAAGTGCTGCCGCACTTACGTTGCCTCAAATGTTAACATATGCTTTACAAGACGAGTATTTGGCCCAAGCAAGGTATGATAATATTTTAAGAACCTTTGGCAATATACGTACATTCGCAAGAATCAAAGAAGCAGAATTAAGACACATTAATGCATTATTACCTCTTTTTACACGGTATCAAGTACCAATACCTGAAGATAAGTCGCAGCAATTCGTGACGACACCAGAAAGTATAAAAGCAGCCTACGCTGAGGGCGTTCAAGCCGAAATTGACAATATATCAATGTATGAAAGATTTCTATCTCTAAATATACCTAATGATGTTCGATTCGTTTTTTCTCAACTACGCAATGCTTCACTAAACCATCTTGAAGCATTTGAACGTGGTCTTGCAAGAAACTAATGTGACGTCCCACTTGGCACTCGACGAAAAATCTTGTTCCACAACTGTTTCTCGCAGCGGAACAGAACTCAATGATTGTAAGGGTTCGTACTTAACTTAAGAATGGCTAGTTTGGAAAGCCCCTCGGCGACAAGGGCGGCAATTTCTTTTTCCCGTGGGGTTAATTACCTTTTAATTCACTGATCTCCTTCTGAACCTAACGATAACAACATAAGCAGCAAATATTATTAGTAGGAAAGTTGGTAATATTAACGCTTGAGTCAGATTTCCAATTGGTGCTAGTAGGAAAAATGATAAAACGTAACCTATTCCAAATAAGGCTACAAACAAGCAAAGATTTAAAGTTATAAAATAGTTTGACTTTTTATTTTTACTAAAACGATATACTAGAATCGCTGCCAGCACAAATAAACCTAAAAATAATAATTCAACGGCTGATATCCATGCTCCTAACTCTTGAATACTTTGAATATCTTCATCTGTTTTATACTCCAACGTTGTCCAATATTCAGATTTATATAAACGGTAATTTTCCAATAAAATATAGGTGAGATAAATTAGCGACATCACTCCAACATACAAAAAAGTTACGAGCCCCTTTTTTTCTACTATTATATCTATGTAATTTTTGTTTTGTTTCATTGAATGTCTCCTTTAAACCTTCGAGACTTTGAATTATAAATTCGTTGTCTCTTTCAAAATTTCATTCTTAATCAGCTTATAGAACTTTTCTTTTTCTTCAATATATGGAGTGTGGGCAGAGTTCTGAAACGTAAACATCTTTTTACTTGGACAGTTTAATGCGTTATAAAACCTTTTTGCTTGATTGTAAGATGTAGTGTAATCATTTTTCCCGTGCATAATAAACACTCGGATATCGATATTTGGAACTAGCTCTACTAGGTCGGTCGTTGCCATTACACTTAAAAACGATCTTGAGGTATATTCAAGTCCTCTAAAAAAATTTCCTTTTTCTGTAAAAGAATACATCGGACAGGACATAATTGCTTGAAGCAATTGAAAATTTGAATATCCTTTTCTCGTTGTACCCCCACCGAACTTTTCTAAATACTTCATTCTAACAGAACCGTATTTTCTATTTTCATAGTAAAGATCATTGAATGGGAACTTGTTAATCTCTTTGAGTGCTTTTTTATCTTGTCTAGCAGTTGCTGTTTGTAAAATAAAGTCATAAGCTTCTTTTTCTGATTCTTTTGCAGAACCAATTTGACCAACTCCAATGTAGGCATGAAAAAGTTCAGGTGCTTTTTTAGCTACTAAACTACCTATATATGTGCCCCATGAGTGACCTAGTAAATATATTTTACTTTGAGCATATTTTCCCCTTAAATAATTTGCAACTTCAATCACGTCATCTACTGCATCTTCTATTTTTATTAATTCTTTACTATTTTCCGCTTGATAGGATATTCCTGCCCCTCTTTGTTCCCAATAACAAACCGTAAAATAATTCTCCAATTGTACATCATTGGCTTTTATAATAGGATAGGCAGGAAAACCGAAGCCGTGCAAAAAAAGTAATACCGGGTGCTCTTCATTCGTAGTTTCAATGATCATGCCTTGCTTCGCCCCGTTAACTCGTACAAATTCTTTCGTAATCGATCCGCATTCTTCTTTTTTTCCATTTGAATTTTTTCGAATTAATGGTTTCTTTACGCTTTCAAGTAGCACTTCTCTTCACTCCCATTGAATTTATCTTAGATGAAATAACTCCAACTCAAAGTAAGGCTCTTCCTTTTTACTTCCACCATGCCATTTCGTGCCTTTGAATATGAACCCTAATTTCTTCAAAACGTTTTCCGAAGCATGATTATTTGGATCGATAAAAGCAACAATTTTTTCAGCTATCAAATATTCCCTCGCGTAATTAATACATGCCCTAGCTGCCTCCGTAGCAATGCCTTTTCCCCAGTACTTTTTAGCAAAGTGATACATAAGTTCCATGTACTCGTGATCGTAAGGAGGATTGAAGCCACAAACTCCTATTAACTGATTATTTTCTTTTAAAATGACTGCATAGGGCGAATAACCTCTTTCATTTTGAAGATTAATATAATACTTTAACGCACTTTCCTCCCGTTTTCTATCGCCTGCTCCTCCGCAGTATTTCATGACCTCTTCATCTCCCCAAAAAGTCAATACTAAATCAATATCGTTTTCATCCAATGTCCTTAATAATAGTCTTTTAGTCTCTGCAACTTTCAATAAAGCCACCTCCAGACATTCCTTATTTTTTAAAGCCACGAGCGTTATCAAAAATGCATTCACTGTAATTCAAATGTTAAATATAAATTAACATTATTTTCCTCATTGATGTTTGTCAAAAAAGCAAATCGCAAACGCTTTGGTCTACAAAGTGTATTGAGGTTAGACAGCTTTTATGTTATAAGTTATCTTCAAATGCTTTATAAGTATAGTTTTCTGAACAATTAAAAAAGCTTTACTCATTTAGAAGTAAAGCTGTCAGAATGACCAAATTTAATCTTTGCTTTAAATATGCTAAGATTTTTCTAACAAACCATTTATATTTTCTTTTCCCTATATATTTACCAATTATATGGTAGACTTATATTATAAGTAGCTAAATAATAATTGTTTATTAAATTAATGAATTTCATAATTCAATATTGTTGCCATTAAGTATCTATATGTAATTGCGTTAAACCTCTCGCAACTACATATAGCTTGATATGGCTCATTTTAGGTAATTATGAAATTCACTCAAATACAAAGGGGGATACTCATGAAGCGACTCTTAATGCTAATGGTTTTATTTGTAACAGTGCTTTCTGCATGCTCAGATGATCGATTGCAAACAATTACATTTCATGGAGAAACAGAAAATTGGAATAGGGAACTCGTCATTAAGCAGGTATCAGGTGATATTTATGAAGAAGTATATATTACTTTAGAATATTTAGGTGATGAAGATGTGACGCTAGTCCAAACAAGGCTTGAAACTCCTTGGCTTGAAGCGTTGGATGCATTAACTAGCGGAGATAGGTTACCTCAAGACAATGTCATAGAATATCCGCCATATAAAAATCACAGATTTATTCATGCTTATGATGGCGGTTATGACTTTGGAATGGATATTGTCTGGACAGTAAATAACCAAAGTAGAAAGGAAGTAATGATTTTTACATCTGACGAATAAAACAACAGTATTGTATTGAGTGAAAAAAGAAGTCTAAACACGTCTTTTTTGTCTTGTCTACCCAAAATTGCTACATCATTTAACTGGAACTCATAACCTTACTAATTTTTTCGCTACTATAAGTACGCTATTTCACATTCAATGTCACTATTGATAGGAAAGCATATTATTATTCTTTAAATGATAAAT
>SKOL01000770.1 GCA_007120055.1 Anaerobacillus sp. | reverse complement strand
CGACTCCTTTTGAATATGTGGATAATAAAATGATTATCTCCATCACCGATTTTACAAACTGTGATAAAGTCCCTTTCATGGATTGTGCTATTGTTGTTCCCGTGAATTATCAGGGGTTGTTAGGGGGGTACTATATCTTTGAATATGAAAATAACGATTCAGCGATTGCGGCCGGAAGAGAGCTTTGGGGATATCCAAAAAAGTATGCGAACATTTCATTAGAGGAAAACGATTCAACGATTGTAGCAGTGGCACAACGAAATGGTGTTGAAATCGTAAAACTAAGCTGTCATTTAGAAAATAAATGTAATAGTTTTAAAAAGCCTTGTGTTACTCCTCATCTCAACATGAAGTGCGTACCAAAGGCAAAAGGGCGAGGTATGGAACTAACTCAAATTATAAAAAGAGATACCTCACCTGATTTTAAGCTTAAAGAAATCTATAATAGTAGAGTAGACGTAGAAATTCGAGGAACAGATCAGGACCCACTAGGAGACTTTACCCCATTAAATATTCTTGGTGGCCAGTATATAGTAGGAGACTTCTATGCTACTGAAAAAAACGGTTGGGGAGAAATTATTGGTTGAATCCGTCACTGTGACGCCCCGAAAGACTGGTGGAGGTGTACTTAGACTTAGGCTGTCACGGATTATATCTTTTGCCATACTTTTGTGGAACACCAAAAAAAGTTACCTTTTTAATGAATGAATTGTACGGTACATGTAGTGATGAAAACTCAACCACGGTTATTGAGTTGACAAAGCTTTAAAAAGCGGAGAAGTTGCTACGTTGAACAATATAAGATAAATTAAGGCTATTCCAAAGTATTATTTACGTTCAATACTCATGGAATAGCCTTTATTGTGGTTATTTTTTTACTTTATCGATTGATACACTTCATACTATATATTTACTCGCGAGACATCTTATCCTAGAACGTTTTATTAGCCTAAAGATCAATTATTTTTATTTTAAAATACTTTTTATTAGTGAAACGCCAGTATTTCCAACACGTAGTTTTGTTTTCGACAAAAACTTACAAAAACCGGGGAGTGACAGGCACCTCTTATTTATAATTCTAAATTTTCAATCACTTTATCGGTAAATAGCATTGACAACTAAAATTAATAAATATAAACTTAAACTTAAATCGAAAGCGCTTTCGGTAGAGTGGAACAAACCATAAAAATAGCGAAATCTGAAAGGGAGGGGATATACCAATTTTTATTTTAAAACCGAAAGCGCTTTGGGGACCTGAGCAATAATAATAATGGAGGTAAAAATGCTGAAAATATCGCTTAAGGCAAAAGTAACATTATTTGTTATTATTTCATTATTCCTTTCTTTAGTTATAGTTTCCGGGACACTGATGTACCGTAGCTATAATTATACAAATCAAGTGATGTACGATAGCAATGATAAAAACTATTTAATTTTTAACACAATTATGAAGCAAGAAAATTCAAGATTAGCAGCACTCGTCGAGGCAATTGCAACTTCAAGCTTTTTTCAGGAACAACTTTCTGGTAATGATATTGAAGAAATGAAAGAAATAATAAAAGATGAATCCTATAAGTACCATCTAAATTTTGCAACAAACTTTGACACGAATGTACTTACTATATTTTCACCTGATATGAGTGAAATATATTATTCAAACAATAATCGGCAAGGGTGGGAAGCGGACCCGTTTTTATTTGATGTTTTACAAGAGGAAAAGCGTTTGGAAAATCAATCTGTAAATCAGCATGGAATGGTATTGCGGTCAATTGGACCGATTTACAATGAAAATAAAAATCTAGTTGGCTTTGTAGAAATATCGAAATACCTAGATAATTCATATTTTGATTATCTTGTCCATGCAACTGGAACAGAAGTAACCATCTTTGATAGAAACAAGAGTGTCGTATCAACGATATTTGATACAAATGTTGACGTTAGCAATACACCAGAGGTTAGACTTGTAGATGTAGAGATAGAAGATCAAGAAATCGTAAAAACAGTCATAGAGAATGGTGAAGTTTTAATAAAACAATTAACTTTAGAGAACGGTAGGAATATTCAGGGCGGCTACTACCCAATTAAATCAACAACTGGTGAGACTGAAGGTATATTATTTGTAGGCTCATCAATAGATGAATTTAAAAAACAACAGTTAGACGATGCTATTATTTCGGCTATTATTTTTATAGTTTTACTTATTGGCGTAGGTAGTGCAACATTAATGTACTTACACCTTAAATTATATCCAATATCTAGGTTATCACAGACCGTTTCCAAGTTTGCTGGTTATGATTATCGTTCTATTGTTGATCAAAAGTTTTTAAAGAAAAATGATGAAATAGGTGAGATTTCAAAGAGTTTATCATCTATGCATGAAAATACGATCTTATTGATTGAAGGGATTCAGAAATCTTCATCCGATCTAACGAGCTCTGCTTCAGGCTTGTTGACTTTGACGGAAGAAAATTTAAGCTCAATTGAGGAAGTTACAGTACTGTTGGGGCAAATAAACAAAAGTGTTGAAATGGAACACATTAACTTAAAAGAAAGTTCAGTAGCACTAGATACTGTTGCCGCTAGTGTGTCTGGGGTTGTTAATACGGTCAATGATTTTGTAAGAGAAATTGAGAGTGTAGATAAACAAACTAATTCTGGAACAACATTGATTAAAAATAGTGTAGAAAAGTTTGATGAAATTAGCCTAAGTTCTAATGAGATAAAGTCAACGGTTTCAAGACTAGTTTCTTCACTCGATCAAATTGGGGAATTTGTAACTACTATTAAAGATATTGCGTCACAGACTAATTTACTTTCATTAAATGCAAGTATAGAAGCGGCTCGTGCGGGACACAATGGCAGTGGTTTTGCAGTGGTTGCAAAAGAGATCCGTGAACTTGCGAATCAAAGTTCAAAGGCCTCTGATGACATTAATAGAATTGTTATAGGTATCAGTGAAAGTTCGAAAAGTTCTATTGATGCTCTTAATAGAAATGAAGTGGGAGTTGTTGAAGGGAAAGAGTTAATCACAAAGACAGTTTCCTCTTTTGAAACGATTGAACACTCAGTAAAAGAGCTATTAAATCAAGCCGATCGTTTATTAGGGACATCCGAGGAAATTTCAGCAACTATTGAAGAGGTGAATTCTTCTGTTATAGATGTTGAAAATCTTTCGCATAAAAATAAGGATTCAGTAGCGTCTATTGCAACCCATTTAAATATTCAAAGGCAAGGAACTGAGAAGATTGTATCATCCTCCAAGAGTTTAAATGAATTGGCAGACACTTTGTCGGAAAAAATAGATTCTTTTAAAATTAAGTAAAACAATTTAATAAATTGCAAAGCTTTTTGTTTGGAGACTCTTGACTTAGTATAGTAAAAGTTGTAACATGAGATCGAAAGCGCTTTCGGTTTATACTAATACATTGAGTAGACGTTATTACTAACTTATACTCAAACATAGTATAAAGTCATAATTTTTAATTTATAATAACTTGACTTTTTAAGGTTAAGATTATATTATATAGTCGAAAGCGCTTTCGACTATGGAGGAATGATGAGTGGCTACTATTTATGATATAGCGAAAAAAACTGGTTTTTCAATAACGACAGTATCTAGAGCTTTAAATGATTATCATGATGTGAGTGCAAAAACGAAAAAAATCATTTTAGAAGCTGTAGAGGAAATGGGGTATTACCCAAACTCTATCGCACGTTCGCTCACGACAAAGAAATCATGGACTTTAGGAGTTATCTTTATTGAGGATCTCGGTGTAGGGATCAAGCACCCGTTCTTTAGTGCTGTTATACAAAGTTTTAAACAGCGCGTAGAAAAAATTGGTTATGATCTTATCTTTTTAAGTCAAAATATTGGTTCAGAAAAGAAAAGTTACCTAGATCATGCTATACACCGTGGTGTTGATGGAATTATCATTGTTTGTTCGAATTATGATGATCAAGAAGTTGTGAAGTTAATGGACTCTAAAATTCCAAGTGTCGTCATTGACTTACACAGTAATAAGTCAAGTGTCGTGTACAGTGATAATTTTTCCGGGAGTGAAAAAGCAGTAGAGTATTTACATTCTCTTGGTCATCAAAAAATAGCCCATATTAGTGGACACAAAAGTACATTTGCTGGAATTGAGAGGTTAAGAGGCTTTAAACATGCTATAGAGAAACTTGAGTTAAATATACCATCTTCTTATATCGTTGAAGGGGGATTTTTCTCCTACGAAGGTGGATATAAAGGCATGAAACGATTACTAGAGTTAAATGAGAGACCAACTGCTGTTTTTGCTGGCGGTGATATGATGGCAATTGGTGCGATAAATGCCATTGAAGATTATGGACTGAATGTTCCAGACGATTTTTCAATCATTGGATTTGATGATATTGAGTTAGCTAGGTTTATGACTCCAAAATTAACAACAGTTAGACAAGATACCGATTTAATAGGTGAAAATGCTGCAAAAGTACTTTTAAGCCAAATTAATGAAAACAATAAGGTGTTTTCAGCTATAACAATCCCGGTTGAATTAATTATTAGAGGATCAACTAGAGAAAATTTAATTGGATAAAGAGATACGAAGCAGCTATCTCTTTATCTGAAAGTACTTTGAGAAGTTAGGTTTTCGTGATGTACGTTTAAGTACATTAAAAAAATATTGCGTTTCCGAAAGCGCTTTGGTAAAATTGATTTTAGAACTGAAGTTGAATACGGAAAGTTGATAGAGTAAATGTTTTTTTTGCACACTCCGAAAGCGCTTTGGTGAAATGGCGTTGGGGTACTAAAGTCGATTGTGGAAAGTTAATAGAGTTGAATAGTTTTTATATAACTTTCCGAAAGCGCTTTAGAAAAAAATAATAAGGATTCAAAAGCATTTTGGATTAGTGGTAAAGGTAATTAACGTATTTTTATCACATGTCCGAAAGCGCTTTGGATAAAGGTTTCTGTATAATCTTATATATGAAGCCAAATATTAATAAACGAGATGGGGGAAAGAAAATGAAAAAAATGTTAATGTTTTTGTTTGTCTCTGTTTTAAGTTTTAGTTTAGTAGCATGTGGTGGCAATTCAGAGGAAGGGTCAACATCGAGCAAGAAAGAAAAATTAACGATTTGGTCATTTACAGATGAACTTCAAGGTGCGATTGATGTTTTTGAAGAAAGACACGATGTTGAAGTGGAGTTAACGATTGTACCAATCGAAGACTATCCTACCCGTTTAAGACCAGTATTAGAAAGTGGACAAGGTGCACCTGATATTTTTACAGGTGAGTTAGTATTCATTAAAGATTGGATTGAACAAGAATATTGGGAAACACTTTCACAAGATCCGTACAATGTTGAAGATATAAAAGGTGACTTTGTAGATTATGTTTTTGAATTAGGTCGTAACTCTAAAGATGAAGTGAAAGCTTTATCATGGCAAACAACACCAGGTGGTATTTTTTATCGTAGAAGTATTGCAGAAGAAGTATTAGGTACTGATGATCCTGATACGATCGGTGAAATGCTTTCTACTATGGAAGGATTATTTGAAGTTGGTGAGAAATTAAAGGCAGCTGGATATCGTCTATTCCCTGATGAAGGTGCTGTTCGTTGGTTTGCACAAGGTGAAGATCCGCAACCATGGGTAAATGAAAACAATGAATTAATCATGTCTGAAGGACGTATCAATCATTTTGATTATGCAAAAGAGCTTCGTGAAAAAGATTTAACAGCATTTGCACCTGAGTGGTCTCCAGCATGGTTTGCTGCTATGGATGCTCCAATTAATTATAATGCAGGTTGGGATGCAGTTGATGAGAACGCTTCAAACGAAGTTGAAGTATTTGCTTATGCTTTACCGACTTGGGGTCTACACAGCGTGTTAAAGTTAAACACTGAAGAAACAGTAGGAGATTGGGCTGTGACAAATGGACCGAACCCTTATTTCTGGGGTGGTACATGGTTAGGTATCTATAGTAATTCTGATAAAAAAGAATTAGCGTGGGAATTCGTAAAAATGATGACTCATGACGAAGAATTTTTAACTGATTGGGCGCTAGATACTGGAGATGTTTTATCGTACCTTCCTGTAACGGATAAAATTAAAGATGATTTTAGTGACTCGTTCTTAGGTGGGCAAAATAATTACACGTTCTTTTTAGAAGAAGCTCAATCAATTAATCCTGGTCTTGTCACAAGATATGATCAGCAAATTGATGGGATGTTTGGCAACATGGTCGAAGAGTATATTGAAGGTGCGAGAACGAAAGAAGAAGCAATCCAAGAGTTTTATAATTTAGTTAGAAACGCTTATCCACAAATTAAAACACCAGATCAACAATAAAGATTAACTATTATTAATAAGAGGGGAAGCTCTTTTGCTATCTCCTCTTATTAATTAAGAAGGGAGAAGGAAGGTTTATTATGAAAAAACTTGATAATTATGGCTACTTATTTATTTTACCTTTCTTTATCGTTTTCATTACTTTTACTATCTACCCAATTCTTTTAACATTTTATTATAGCTTTACTAGTTATTCTGGCATGGGTAGTCCGGAATTTATAGGTTTAGCAAACTATTCAAGGCTTATTACTGATACCTACTTTTTGCAAGCCTTTTTTAATACGATGTATATTTGGGGAATTAACTTTTTCTTTCAACTTGGTATAGCTCTTTTATTAGCTATTTTATTCTCTGATATCCGTTTGAATATGAAAGGGTTAGGATTTTTTAGGGCCTTATTTTATTTACCTAATTTGATTACGATTGCCTCGGTCGCTTTATTATTTAGCATTTTACTAGGTTGGCATCATGGAACCATTAACCATTTATTACTCGACCTTGGTTTGATCTCTCAACCTATAAATTGGTTGAATAGTCCAACAACAGCGCGTTGGTCAGTTGCCTTAATTGGTGCTTGGATGTGGTTTGGACATACGTTCATTATTTTAATGGCCGGTATCTCAGGAATTTCTAAGGACTATTTTGAAGCGGCACTTATCGATGGTGCCAATCGTTTTCAAATGTTTACTAGAGTAACAATTCCATTGTTGAAACCAATTTTATTGTATGTATTAATTACTTCTCTAATCGGAGGTTTGCAAATTTTTGACCTTCCTATGTTGATTACAGATGGAACGGGGTCTCCGCAAGGTTCTTTAAATACAATGGTTTTATATTTATACAATCAGGCATTTCGTTTTAACAACTACGGGTATGCTGCAGCTGTTGCCTATGGGTTATTTGTGATTACAGTTATTTTCTCTTTAATAACCTTTAAAGCCATGTATCGAAAAAGTGTAAAAGAGGGGTGAGGGTTTTGAATAAAACTAAAATAGTAAAGGCGATCCTTTACGCCTTATTAATTCTACTTGTAATTATTAGCTTTATACCATTTTATATGATGATCATTAATGCAACTCGATCGAATGCAGATATCTTAAGGCATGGTTTTACGTTATTCCCAGGTCAAGCTTTAATAGATAACTATCAGGTCTTGATCAGTTATATGAATTTATGGAGAGGTTTCGCTAATAGTTTATTTATTGCGGTATGTGTAACTTTATTAAGTTCATATTTCTCAGCGCTAACGGCTTATGGATTTTCTGTGTATAAGTTTAAAGGCAGTAACTTCTTATTTGTTTCAGTTTTAGTATTAATGATGGTACCAGGACAATTAGGATTGATTGGTTTTTATGATCTGATCAGAACCTTTGGTTTTCTTGATACTTATATCCCATTAATTATTCCGCCAATCGCATCACCATTTATTGTGTTTTTCTTACGACAATTCCTTTCTTCAACGTTGCATAGTTCATTATTAGAAGCAGCGAGAATTGACGGTGCAGGAGAAATAAAGATTTTTCACAAAATTGGCTTTCCGATTATGATGCCAGCAGTTGCAACGATGTCGATCTTTACATTTATTGGCTCGTGGAATAACTATATTTTGCCACTAGTTGTGTTATTTAGTCCAGAAAAATACACATTACCAGTCATGATGGGGGCTTTGAGAGGATCACAAGTAGCTCAAAACCTAGGTGCAATGTATTTAGGGATTGCGATTTCGGTAGTACCAATTATGATAGCATTTTTATTCCTATCTAAATATATTATCAGCAGTATTTCAGCAGGAGCAGTTAAAGAATAAAAGAAGAGGTGTGTTATTAATGTCGCAGTTTACAAAAGATTTTATTTTCGGAACAGCCACATCATCGTATCAAATTGAAGGGGCTTATAACGAAGGTGGACGTTCTTTATCAATATGGGATACATTTTCTAGAACCCCTGGCAAAGTAGTTAATGGTGACACAGGAGATGTTGCTTGTGACCATTATCATAGATTTGAAGAAGATGTTCAGATTATTAAAGAGCTAGGTGTGGACTCATACCGTTTTTCAATTGCATGGCCAAGGATTTTTCCTGAACAAGGTGTATATAACGAAGAGGGTATGAAGTTTTACAAAGCACTAATCGCTAGATTGGTAGAGTGTGGTATAAAACCGATGGCTACTCTTTATCACTGGGATTTACCAATGTGGGCTCAAGAAAAAGGTGGATGGGTTAATCGAGACTCTGTTTCGTGGTTTCTACAATTTGCCGAAAAGTGCTTTGAAGAATTAGATGAACATGTTTATTCTTGGATTACTCAAAATGAGCCGTGGTGTGCTAGTTTCTTGAGTTACCATGCTGGTCACCATGCACCAGGACATAAAAATATTGAAGAAGGATTAAAAGCAGCGCATCATATTCTACTTTCTCATGGAGAAGCTGTAAAACTGTTAAAAGGTAAATTAAATTCTAAGACACCTATCGGAATTACGTTAAACTTATCCCCTGCTTATGCAGCTACTAATTCGTTTAACGATCAAATTGCTCATAATAATTTTGACGGATATACAAATCGTTGGTTCCTAGATCCAATTTTTAAAGGAAGCTATCCTATCGATATGGTGAATCTTTTCTCAAAACAAGTTCACGATTTTAGCTTCATCAAGTCAGGCGACTTAGAAACAATTTCAGTTGATTGTGATTTCTTTGGAATAAACTACTATAATCGAGCGCTTGTTGAATTTACAAGTACAGATTATGCACTATATACGGGTGCTCATTCAGATTATCCGAAAACAGCGATGGGTTGGGATGTATCGCCAAATGAGTTTAAAGAATTAATTCGTCGCTTAAGACGTGATTATACAGATTTACCAATTTATATTACTGAAAATGGTGCAGCTTATGATGATGTTCTAGAAGCTGATGGATCTGTTCATGACAAAGAACGCACAGACTATATTGAAAAACATATTGCAGCAGTTCAAGAGTTAAATGAAGAAGGAATGAATGTCGCTGGGTACTTCTTGTGGTCGCTTTTTGATAACTTTGAATGGGCATTCGGATATGAGAAGCGCTTTGGTATGATCTATGTTGATTTCGAGACTCAAGAAAGATATTGGAAAGATAGTGCAAAACGATATCAAGAAATCGTGAAAGCTAGAAAATTATAAACGACAAAGTCGTTAGTTTTTCAAAGAATTAGAGGGGGATTACTATGATGGAGAGATGCATTCGACTTATTCAAACTTCTAAATATGATCAAGAAAAGTGGCAGGATAAAGGTTCCTTTAGTTTTAAAAAAGGTACTGCTACTAGTAATAATATTCTACGGGTTGATCCGGAATTAGAATATCAACAATGGATGGGGTTTGGCGGTGCGTTTACCGAGGCTGCAACGTATACTCTTTCAAAAGTATCTTCCAAGCATCGAAGCAATGTAATACGTGCGTACTACAATAAAGACAGTGGATTGGGTTATACACTTGGAAGAACGCATATTAATAGCTGTGATTTTTCACTCGAAAACTATACTTATGTTGAAGAGGAAGACACAGAACTAGCTTCATTTTCTATTAAAAGAGAAACGAAATATGTCATTCCATTTATTAAGGCTGCTGTGGAAGAAGCAGGGGAAGCATTAACGATTTTATCGTCGCCTTGGAGTCCACCAGCTTGGATGAAGACGAATGGTGAAATGAATAATGGTGGAAAGCTAAAGGAAGAGTATCGTGATCTTTGGGCAATGTATTATGTGAAATACATTGAGGCTATGGAAAAGGAAGAGATTCCGATTTGGGGTGTAACGATCCAAAACGAACCTGAAGCAACGCAGACGTGGGATTCTTGTCGATACACAGCAGAAGAAGAACGTGACTTTATTAAAAATCATTTAGGACCTATTTTTGATAAGAGGGGACTTAGCGATAAAAAGATCGTGATTTGGGATCATAATCGTGATGTGATTGTTGAGCGAGCGACAACAATTCTTTCAGACCCGGAAGCAGCAAAATATGTTTGGGGCACAGGTAACCATTGGTATGTCTCTGAAGACTTTGAAAATCTTTCAATGGTTCATGAAGCATTTCCAGATAAACATCTCATTTTTACAGAAGGCTGTATTGAAGGTGGCGTACAATTGGGTGCTTGGCATACAGGTGAAAGATATGCAAGAAATATCATTGGTGACATGAACAACTGGTTAGAAGGGTTTCTTGATTGGAACTTAGTGTTGGATGAGAACGGTGGACCGAATCATGTCGGTAATTATTGTGATGCACCTATCATCGCGGATACAAAAACAGATGAAATTCATTTTAATAGTTCTTATTATTATATTGGTCATTTTAGTAAATTCATTAAGCCAAGAGCAAAAAGAATAGGGCTTGAAACGAGTAATAAGGATCTCTCTGCGACAGCGTTTAAAAACGAAAATGGTGAGATTGTATTAGTCGTATTAAATGAAACGGAAGAAATGAAATCTTTTACCATTCAAATTGAAGATAACTATGTTGAAATTGAGGTAGATCGACGCGCAATTGCAACATTGATCATATAATCAAGAAAATTTGGAGGACTAACATGTATTTACTAAAAGAAAATCAAAACTTTCAAATTCAAAATTTTCAACAACGCCCTACCTTCTCTAGTTTTTTACCAGGAATTGCTGGGGTAGATGGAATTCCAATGTGGGTTTTTTATGTGAACCGCGGCCAAGGAATTGCGAGCTTCGGCGTTCAAGATAAAGACCATGCGATTATGGAATTTTTACCTGCAGATAAATCGTATCAACTTGTACAAGTTCAAGGGTTTCGAACATTTATTAAGATTACTGAGAATGGCGAGACGACATTTTTAGAACCATTCTCATCACAACATAACGCCAACCATATGGAAACAATGGAGATTTCAGAAAATAAACTTGCTCTGGAATATGTCAATCAAGAGAATGGCATTAAAATGACAGTAGAGTATTTTATTCTCCCTGAGTCACCTGTAGCTGGTCTCGTTCGCCATGTGAAGTTCAAAAACATTTCTGATAAGCCAAAGCATATTGAGTTGTTAGATGGACTACCATCTGTCTTTCCTAGTGGTGTTCCAAATGCGGCCTATAAGGAATTAGGAAATACGATTAAGAGTTGGTTTGATGTCTATAATCTAGAAAATAACATTCCTTATTATAAGTTGAGAGGAAGTATGGAAGATACGGCTGAAGTGAAGGAGGTACCTCAAGGAAACTTCTTTATGAGTCTGATCTCGTACCGTGGTGAGGAAAAGTTAGCAAAACCCATTGTTGATCGTGATATCATTTTTGGAACAGATACAACGCTACAGTTGCCTCAAAACTTCATCAATGAAAGTATCGAAACGTTAGTCGCAGAAGAAGCACAAACAACGAATAAAGTGTCATGTGGTTTTACTGCAACGAAAGTGGCACTAGCACCAAATGAAGAATTAGAATTGTACACGGTCGTTGGTCATGCAAGTAATCTTGCAACCGTCAATTCTTACGTGAAAGAGCAAATAACCCTTCCTCGTTTACGAACGATGCAAGAAATCGCAGCAACGATTACGGATCAAATTACGGCACCAATTAAATGTGAAACGGGACAACCTCTCTTTGATGCCTATAGTCGCCAAAGTTATTTAGACAATGGCTTACGTGGTGGATTCCCGTTTGTATTCGAGAAAGAAGATAAACAAAGTTTATATTATCTCTATTCACGTAAGCATGGTGACTTAGAAAGAGATTACAACTTCTTCTCACTTAGTCCTACTTATTATTCTCAAGGGAACGGTAACTAACGAGATATAAACCAAAATCGACGGTGTGATGTCTTTTTTGAGCCACGAGTAAAGGACTACAATGTAAAACTATTTATGAACTTGATTCAATTAGATGGATACAATCCACTTGGAGTCAAAGGTGTTAGGTTCTCACTCGATGCTAATTCGTTTGATTTCACACTATACGTGACAAAAGAATCTGAAGAAAAAGTAAGTAACTTCTTCAAATCCTCTTATACACCAGGAGAGCTTAAGCACTTCTTAGAGGATGAAACAGTAACATTGTCGACCTCTTTCGATGAGTTTTTAACGGCAGTCTTGAGTGTTTCAGAGCATTTGTTCCAAGCGGAGTTCGGTGAAGGATACTGGATGGACCATTGGACATATAATCTTGATTTAATCGAAAGTTACTTAGCGATCTATCCAGATAAAAAGGAAGAATTATTTTTCAACAAAGATTATCAATACTTTGAGAGCCCAGCTAGAGTGAAGAAACGTGTGGATAAATACGTCATTAACAATGGGAAGTTACGTCAGTACGGTGCGATTTATGAAGATAAACAAAAAGAGCATGAAGCTGCCCAAAATAATGGCGTAATGTGGGTAAAAGAGAAGCGCGGACAAGGTGATGTTTATAAAACAACACTTTATTCTAAGCTATTCCTTCTCGGTCTTGTGAAAACCTCGACACTAGCCCCCATGGGATTAGGTATCGAAATGGAAGCAGATAAACCAGGATGGAACGATTCTCTAAATGGTTTGCCAGGGATGATTGGCGCTAGTACCTCTGAGCTGTTTGAAGTGAAACGTCTATTTGACATTCTTTTAGGGGTAGATGGAGAAGAACAAGTTTCACTACCAATCGAAGCCGCTGATTTTCTACTGGGTGTAGTTAACGCAATCAAGAAAGTCCAAGCTTTAACAATTAGTGAAGACGAGTATTGGAATGAGGTTTCTAGCCTAAGAGAGAACTACCGCGATTCGATCTACGAAGGGATTAGTGGTGAAGAAGTACACTACACGTTAGTTCAAATAAAAGAAATATGCGTCCCCCTAAAGAAAAGAGTAGAAAAGGGGATTGAGCGAGTTCGTTCGTATAATGGAGAACTTGTACCGACTTACTTCTACTTTGAGCCGAAGAACTGTTTAGATAATGGAGTACCAGCGATTTCAGAGCTAGAGTGGACATCGAAAGCAGTAACACCGTTTCTTGAGGGGATTGTTAAATCATTGAAATTGACAGAAGACGGGCAAGAAGCGAAAAAGATTTATGATGCTGTTCGTGCTTCTGATATTTATGATAGCAAGCTTGGTATGTACAAGACATCTATGTCGATTCAAGAAGAGCCTAATGAACTTGGACGTGCTAACGCCTTCACACCTGGATGGTTAGAAAACGAATCAATCTTCTTGCATATGGAATATAAGTATTTATTAGCGACACTGAAAGCAGGGTTAGCAGAAGAATTTTATGATGATATGAAAAATGCGTTAATCCCATTTTTAGATCCACAAGTGTATGGAAGAAGTACGTTAGAGAATAGCTCTTTCATTGCAAGTAGTGCTAATCCTAATTCAAAGTTACATGGACGCGGATTCGTATCCAGGTTAAGTGGTTCAACGATTGAGTTTATGAATATGTGGTTTGTCATGATGACAGGTGGAAAACCATTTAAGTTGGAAAAAGGAGAGCTTGTTTGTCAACTATCTCCATCCCTTCCAAGCTGGATGTTTGCAGAAAATGGTGAAGTAACATGTACGTTTTTAGGAACTTGTGAAATAAAGTATCTTAATCCAAAAAGGTTAAACACATACGGAGATGATGCAGTCTTACCTGTAGAGTACACACTAACCTATAGCGATGGAGAATCTTTGGTTCTTTATGGTGAAACAATTAAAGGTACGCATGTTGAGGATATTAGAAATGGGAAAGTAACAAAAATGACAGTTAAATTGGATTAGCTTTTTTAAACTGGATGACATGGGGTAGGTAGTAACGATACCTACCTCATATCTTACATAAACCGAAAGCGCTTTCGGTTTTTAACATCTATGATGCTCACTCACATAACGATTTAGAGAGTTTAGTTAAGGGGGTGATTTAGAACAATCATTCTTAATTTAGACCTTGCTTATATTTTTAAAATATGGAGGGATGTTAATAATGGTAAAAAAAAGGTTAAAAATGTTATTAGTTTTTCTGTTAGTTTTTTCCAACTTCAGTATGATTGTTAAAGCGGAGGATAGCTCTAACGTGAATGATGAATGGACGCTAGTTTGGTCGGATGAGTTTGAAGGCGAAGATTTAGACGAATCTAAATGGTCACGTGATATAGGAAATGGTTTTTTTCAAGAGGATGGCACATTTATCCCTGGATGGGGCAATGAGGAATTACAGTCTTATCAAGAAGATAATGTGAGAGTTGAGAATGGAAAGTTAATCCTTGAAGGCCGTGAGGAAACGGTTACTGATAGTACAGGAACATATCATTATACTTCCGGAAAGGTTCATACCCAAGGAAAGTTTAGCCAAAAGTATGGTCGTTTCGAAGCGAGAATGTCCCTACCTGAAGGGCAAGGATATTGGCCTGCATTTTGGATGATGCCAGAGGATGATGTTTATGGTGGTTGGGCAGCTTCTGGTGAAATCGATATTATGGAAAACGCTGGAGGAACTCCAGATCATATTGGTGGTGCGATTCACTACGGTGGGCAATGGCCAAATAATACGTACACAGCGAAAGATTATTACTTCCCGGAAGGCCGTGACGTAACTGATATGAATGTTTACGCAGTTGAGTGGGAGCCAGGTGAAATTCGTTGGTATGTCAATGATGATTTGTATCAAACGTTAAACAATTGGTCAACGACTAGTACTGGTAACCCTGCAAAGTTTGCTTATCCAGCTCCATTTGATCAAGAGTTTTACTTAATTTTAAATCTAGCTATTGGTGGCTGGTATGGTGGAAATCCTGATGATACAACACCATTCCCCGGAAAAATGGTTGTAGATTATGTTCGCGTTTATGAATTAACTGGTAGAGACTATAAAGAACCTGTAGAACCAGTGTTTGAGCCAGTAGAATTACCTGCTGATGCAAAAGAAGCAATTGATGGCAATCATGTATATGATACAAACTATGATAATGGTTTCACAGTTTTAAGAACGAACGATGATGTCGCTAATAACTGGGACTATGATTATTGGAATTTTTTAAACTTAGAAGAGTTTAATGGAACAGGTTCAGTTTCAGTCGATATGTTAAATGATACACTATTTGCGAAGGTTGACATTTCACAAGCTGGAAACCAAACATACTCAATCCAATTAATTCAAAACGTCACGATGGGGACAGGTAGATGGTACAAATTAAGTTTTGATGCTAAGTCCAATACTAACCGTGGTATGAATGTGAAAATTGGCGGTGGAGCAGATCTTGGTTGGACGGCTTATTCACCAAATATGGACTATCAATTAACGAATGAAGTCGAAACATATGAAATGATCTTCCAAATGCAACATGATACAGATCCACGTGCACGTCTTGAGTTTAACTTAGGGCTGAACTCAAACCCTGTATGGATTGGTAATGTCGTAGTTGAAGAGGTTGATGCAGTAGACCCTTATAACGAAGATGCTCCGAAACGTCCATTGCGAAATGGTAATCATGTATATAATGGAACATTTGATCAAGGTGATATGGATCGGATGACATTCTGGAATTTAATAACTGACGGTGCAGACGCAACCGCTTCTGTTGATCCAGAAGTAAGAGAACTTGAAGTATCAATCACTGATGGTGGTTCTAGTGTTGAATCTATTAAACTAGTACAAAAAGGAATGAACCTTCTTCAGAATGATGAGTATAAGTTAACGTTTGATGCGAAAGCAACAGCAGACAGAGATATCGAAGTTGCTTTGCTAAGCAAAAATGGGGACGTAAATTATTCCGACAATCAAGTGATTTCATTATCGACATCAATGGAAGAAAAAGAAATGTCATTTGTTATGCCGAATGTAGAAGACATCGAGGGACAACTAGTCTTTTTCTTAGGAGGAAACAATAATGATGTAGTCATTGATAATGTAAAAATGGTTCGAACCACTAATAATAATGCAGGAGTAACTCTCGAACAAGCATTTCCACTTAAAAACGGTGACTTCTCAAAAGGGTTAGAAGCTTGGGAAAAACATATTCAAGGAGACCATGAGCCAGGTACGTCAGGTGCTACCATTGAAGTAGTTGGGGGCGAACTAAAAGCTTCTATTACAACTGAAGGCTGGGAGCCGTGGCATGTACTATTAATGCAAAATGGTATGAGGTTTTCAGAGAACCAAACATATGTATTAGAGTTTGACGCTAAATCTACAGTAGATAGAAATGTAGAAGTAGTTGTAGAAAACGCATCATATAATCGGTATTTTTCAGATATTGTTGAGCTTACAAATACGATGGAAACATTCACGTTCGAATTTGAAATGAATGCTGATGATACAGTTGACCTAAAGTATTTATTAGGAAAAATTGCTGGTTCAGAAGACATTGGCAGTCATGAAGTGTTTATTGATAATGTAAAACTAGAAGTGAAAGGTGAAAGGGAAAGATATTTCCCATTAACTAACGGAGATTTTGCAAAAGGATTAGAAGGATGGCATAATCATGTCCAAGGTGTTTGGGAAGGACAGTCAAGTGCATCTTTTGCTGAAGAAAATGGAGAAGCTAAAATTTCTGTAGAACATACTGGAAATGATACATGGCATGTTCAGTTTTTCCAAGAAGATCTTACATTAGAAGAAGGATTAACATACGTAGTTGAATTTGATGCAAGTGCTTCTATTGACAGAAAGATTGAACTAATTGTCGAAAATGCAAGTTACCACCGTTATTTCTCAGAAGAAATTGCTTTAACTAATGAGACACAAACATTTAAATATGAATTTAATATCGATACAACTGACGTAAATGCTTTGAAATTCTTACTAGGTTCAGTAGGCGGCGTTATCTCGGATACTCACGATATCTATATTGATAATGTTAGATTAGAAGTAAAAGGTGCAAGGGAAGTTCTAATTGGTAATGAAGATAGTCAACAACCAACTGATCCAACAGAACCATCTGATCCATCTGATCCATCTGAAAAAGAGTGGAAAGAAATAGGGCGAAACTTGATCATTGATGGTTCTTTCGAGACCACAAATGAATTTGGTAATGCGGATAATCCATTACTTTGGAATATTCATAACCAAGGAGATTTTGAAGCTTGGGCAGGTCTTGCTGACTTCTCTGTTATTGATGGTGTATTAAATGCTGAGATTAAACAAGGCGGTTGGGCTTGGTGGCAAATTCAATTATCACAAAATGTTGAAGTGCCAAGTGGAACATATAAAATTACCTTTGATATGAAATCAGACCACGAACGTAATGTAAAAGTAGAATTAACGGATTCAGGAACAGGTATTCAGGAATTTGCTGTTGGTGATACTATGGAAACATATGAACTTATCATTGAAGTGACTGAAACTGGTAATTATAACTTCCTGTTTGGATTAGGTAGAGATGGTACAGATGAAGAATTGGCTGTGCCATACACAATTCTAATCGACAATGTAAGATTGGTAGAAGTTGAGGAAGTAGCATCAACTGAACCAGCTGATCAAGAAGGTGAAGAAACTGTATTACCGAATGTTCCAACTACAGTAGCAAAGAATAACCGAGTTAATTTAAGTGGAAGTAACGCTTCAATTAAGATGCCAGCGAACTTACCAGTAAATACAACCATTGCAATTGAGTTAGTCGAAGAAGTAACAAATACTCCTCAAGGTCGTAATAAGGCTGGAGAAGTTATTAAAGTGGATCTTCAGTTAGGTGAAGAATTTGATGGAGAATTTGAGTTAACGTTAGGATATGAAGAAGGTTTCGAAGAGGTAGCTATATACTACTACAATGAAACAACAAACGAATGGGAATTAATTGGTGGAGTTATGGATACTGAAACTAAAACGATAACTGCAACAGTTACTCATTTCTCTACTTATGGAGTATTTGAATTTAGTGAAGATCCAGGAGAAGATCAATCAGGTGAAGATCCAGGAGATGATCAATCAGGTGAAGATCCAGGAGATGATCAATCAGGCGAAGAGCCAGGAGAAGATCAATCAGGCGAAAAGCCAGGAGAAGATCAATCAGGTGAGGCGCCGGGATCAGATCAATCACGTAATGGAACAGAAACTGATGAAGAAGATATGAATAAGAAATTACCAGATACAGCGACAAATAGTTTTAATTTGTTATTTGTAGGTTTAATGTTAATTATACTAAGCGGAATCGCTTTCATTGTGAAACGTAGAAGAATATTAGCTTAAGTATTCTTCAGTATTAAAAGTAAAAATGTCTGATCTCGATATGAGTCAGACATTTTTACACCTATATGGGGCAATCTAAAATGTTTAATGTGTTTGATGGTTGTAAAAAAATAATGAAGACGATAATCGGTCCGTACCTTTCATACGGTTAATTTCAAAACCTACTTTCGTTATAAGCGTCAATAAAAAAAATATATAATTAATCTGCGGGTGTGGAGACACACATATAAATGGCGGAATATGAGGTGATTAGATGAAACCGGAAGGATTTATTGGAAAGGTTTATTATGGGCTAGATTTGTTTATGAAAATTGCTTATGTCAATTTATTATGGATTATATTCACAGTCATCGGATTAGTTATTTTCGGAGTCGCACCAGCATCAGTTGCATTGCTAACGATTATTAGAAAATGGCTAATGAAAGATACTGATATACCTATCCTATCGACCTTTTTTCGAGTGTACAAAAATGAATTTATTAAATCCAATATTGCTGGGTTCTTTTTCTTGTTAGTATTTATCATTTTGTATATTCATTTTAGTTATATTCCATTAGTAGGTGGTTTACTTCAAGTTATTCTAACGATAGGTTTTATTATTAATGGAATGTTTTTCTTAGTAACAATCATTTACTTCTTTCCAGTATACGTCCATTATGATCTGAAATTATTTGATCACTTCAAACGTGCTTTTCTATTAGGAATGATCAGTATACATTTTGTATTAGTTATCCTTATATGTTTGTTTGTAATTTATTCTTTCTTTATTTATTCTCCCGGTTATGTAGGACTATTTCTTCCGATTTTGGTTGGGATACCAATTATGGCAGTGACGCTTATTTCTTTTAATAAATTAGATAGAAGAAAATGATTATTAATTCTTAGAGATTTAAGATTTCAAACACATACAGATAAAGTTGTTGTTCCATTCGTGATGAGTTTGACGGAGAGGGTAATTCAACTACCGATCCAAATTAAGTGGAGGCGCTGTTGTGAGTAGTAAATTACAATGAATCTCTATATTTAAAGAGGAGAGAGAAAAAATGAAACAACGACCATTTGGAAGTACTGGTAAATTGGTTTCTGAGATTGGATTAGGTTCATGGCAGCTAGGTAATGAAAAAGAATGGGGTTCAATGACTGAAAGTGAAGGGATTAAAATTGTTGATAAAGCTTTAGAATTAGGATGCAACTTCTTCGATACAGCTCCAAATTATGCTTTAGGAAAGAGTGAAGAAATCCTCGGTAAGGCGTTGAGAGGGAAGAGAGAGAAGGTGATCATAAGTAGTAAATTTGGTCATCACGATAATGGTGAGATCAACTTTGACCCAAATGAGATACAAAAATCCGTGGATAAAAGTCTAAAACGACTCCAAACGGATTATCTTGACTCGATCCTTTTGCATAATCCACCCTTTCAATACTTGAATGGCAATAGCCAGCATTTTGAAGAGCTAGAAAAATTGAAAAAAGAAGGAAAAATCGGTGCTTATGGAGCCTCTGTAGACTCAAGTGAAGAAATGTTTGAGTTAATCGAGAAAACGAATAGTCAAGTAATCGAAGTGATGTTTAATATCTTTCATCAAGATCCAGCCAATGCTTTTAAAGCCGCTCAGAAGAAGGAGATAGCTCTTATTATCAAAGTTCCATTAGATTCTGGTTGGTTATCAGGTAAATATAATGCCGAGAGCAGTTTTACAGATATTAGAAATCGATGGAGTCCAGACATTATCAATAGAAGAACAGCGATGTTAGAGAAGGTTAAAAATATTGTAGACCCTACTCAAAATCTTGCAAAAAGCGCTCTACAATTTATCCTAGCTCACCCAGAAGTTTCAACAGTAATACCTGGTGCTAAAAACATTCGCCAGTTAGAAGAAAATGTCTCAGCAACTCAAGGGAATATGGATTTAAAAACATTAGAACAACTAGGTTCAATGTGGGAAAATCAATTGAAAGATAATAACCTTCCTTGGTGACTTTTCACAAGATAGATATAATTAATCATCGAGATAAATAATCGAAGTCTCTTTTTTTTTCGAAAGCACTTTGGCTTTATTTTATAGTGAAAATTAGAATTTTAACTTTGAGGAGGAATAAAAATGGGTTATCAACCGAATGAGCAAAGATATGAATCAATGGTTTACAATCGATGTGGTAAGTCCGGTATTAAACTGCCGGCTCTTTCTCTAGGGTTATGGCATAACTTTGGTGGTGAAGATGTTTTTGAGAATGGACGTGCTCTTATTAAAAAAGCATTTGATTTAGGTATTACTCACTATGATCTTGCTAATAATTATGGTCCGCCTCCTGGGTCAGCAGAGGAGAATTTCGGGAAAATTCTAAATCAAGATTTTGCTCGATATAGAGATGAAATGGTCATTTCTACAAAAGCTGGTTACGGAATGTGGCCAGGACCATATGGTGATTGGGGATCAAGGAAGTACTTAGTTTCGAGTCTTGATCAAAGTTTAAACAGAATGGGATTGGATTATGTTGATATTTTTTATCATCATAGACCAGATCCAGAAACACCTCTTGAAGAAACAATGATGGCCCTTGATCATATCGTTAAACAAGGGAAAGCCCTTTACGTCGGGATATCTAATTATGGGGTAGAGGAAACGAAACAGGCAATGGATATTTTAAGAAAGTTAGGAACTCCGTTACTTATTCATCAACCAGCGTATTCAATGTTTAACCGCTGGGTTGAGGATGGGTTAACATCACTCTTGCAAGAAGAAGGAGTAGGATCTATCGCTTTTGTTCCGCTTGCACAAGGATTGTTAACAAACCGATACTTAAACGGTTTTCCTACAGATTCTCGTGCATCTAAAGTAAATAGCTTTTTAAATAGTGGCGATATTACAGAAGAAGTGATTCAAAAAGTACAAAAATTAAACGAATTAGCGCGAGAACGAAGTCAATCTCTTGCACAAATGGCAATTGCGTGGGTGCTTCGTGAGCAAAAGGTCACTTCTTGTTTAATTGGCGCCAGTAAAGTTAGTCAATTAGAAGAAAATGTAGCAGCCCTCAACAACCTAGAATTTAGTTCAGAAGAGCTACAGTTGATTGATCATATTTTAAAGAGCCAATAAAAGAAAAGGAAATAGAGTCTTAAACGTACGTTTCGTACATCAGTTATCATTTGGCATAAAAAGGTCAGCGGACGGGGCCTACTAGTCTCCACAAACTCACACACATAACGACACAGTTCTTTCGCGGTATGCGAGAGAACTGTGTCGTTTTTTAGTATAGCGTTACCAAAGGAATCTCAGATTAGCAGGAGCTCTAATTTTGTAGAATTTAACATACATCGTTATTTATAGGTAAAAATAAGT
>SKOL01000422.1 GCA_007120055.1 Anaerobacillus sp. | reverse complement strand
TATCACCCCTATTATAAAATACAAAAACCGTTTGAATTTTCAAACTTTAACACAATTATACATCTTGCTTACCACAAAGACAACACAAATTAACGCGTTTATGCATTAAAGTTTTAAAATAAAAAAATTAAAAGTATCTCTGCCGGAAGTATGGTTCGAACTTTTCCGTTTTTTTCAGCAGTACCTTCATATAAAAAAACACCTTTACTATACTAGAAAACAGTCTTCCAATGTAAAGGTGTTTACATAACATATCTATTTTATGTTTTCTATCTGTCATGTACAGTTCTAATAAATTGATTAAAAGCTTCGACAGCGGGTTTAAATATAGTATCCCTATGATAGACAACGTAAAAGTGTCTTGAGAATTCAATATCCTTTATTGGAATTATTTCTAATAAATTTAGTTGTAATTCTTTTCTTACTGCACTCTCAGATACAATTGAAACACCTAAACCAGATTCTACAGCAGCTTTAACCGCTTCAGTACTTCCTAATTCTAATTCTATGTTTAAATCACTTGGATTCAACCCTAACCTTTTTAGATGTAAATCCATTACAGTTCGAGTTCCTGACCCTTTTTCTCTCAATATTAAAGGTAAAGACACCAGATCATTTACTCTAACATCTTCCTTTTTGCTAATAAAATTCGGCTTAGATATTAGAACAAGTTTATCTTCCATAAACGGTTCAAGGATAAGGTTTGGGTCATCAATGGGAGCTTCAATGAGTCCGATATCTAGTATACGATCTCTAATTTTAGTTAAAATAACATTGGTATTTGTAACTTCAACATTTATTTTTATTAGAGGGTTAGTATTTCTAAACCTCATAAGAATTTGTGGTATTATATTTTCACCAATTGTTAGACTACACGCAACTACTAGGTTACCGTGAATAGTTTTAGAAAGCTCTAAAATTTCATTTTCAGCTTGTTCACTTAATTTCACTATTTCTTTTGTATATTTGTAGAGGATATTACCAGCTGTTGTTAAATGGACATGTTTGTTAGTTCTTTCAAATAGTTTAATATTTAAGTAAATCTCTAATGACTTAATATGAGCGGTAACAGTAGGTTGTGCCAAATGAAGAATTCTTGCAGCTTCAGAAAAGCTTTTTTTGTCTGCAACTAATAAAAAGGTTTTTAATTGTTCGTAATTCATAACCTCACCTTTTTACTGAATTTCCCTTTTTATTTATTGAGATTTCATCAAAAGCCATGATCGAACGTGCTAAAGCTTCAATTCCTATCGCAACATCCTCATATGAAGTCCATTCTTCAGGGCAATGGCTTCTGCCATCTTTACTTGGTACAAAAATCATTCCAATAGGAGCTATTTTCGCTAATTGATTGGCATCATGACCTGCACCACTTGGGAGAGAAATAGTGTCTGATGTTTGTTCGCAACTTGCTTGGATTACTTCAAATACATCTTTGTTTACATTAATAGATTCAGATAAAGATAAACAATCAAAGTCAATTGACAAACCTCTAGCATTCTGAATTTCTTCTGCTCGAACTTTAAGTTGTTGAATAATATTTGTTAATAAGGTTGTATCCAATGATCGTACTTCTAATTCAAAAACCACTTTTCCGGGTACAACGTTTGAGCCATTCGGTTCAACATTTAGTTTTCCTACAGTACCAACAACCTTTTCTGAATATTTTTCATTACAAATTGATTCTAAAGCCAATATTAACTCTGAAGCACCAGTTAAGGCATCTAGCCTCATATTCATTGGAGTCGTTCCTGCATGATTCGGTTTCCCTTCAACTGTAACACGATAACGTTGAATACCCACTATCCCTATTACAACTCCAAGTTTATTATTTGTTTGCTCTAAAACGGGCCCTTGTTCAATGTGTAATTCCAAATACAATTTAATATCACCAATTTGTCTTGCTTGTTCTTTAATTAGTTCTGGTCTTCCGCCAATTTTTCTAATTCCTTCATTTAAGACAAGACCAGAAGGGTCAGTTCTTTCTAACATTTCTTCCGTCAAGTTGTTTACCATTCCACGACTACCAATCGTTGAAATTCCAAATTCACTTGGCTCTTCTGCTGTAAAGTCAACAATTTCTAATGGATGTTTTAATTTTATATTTTCTTCTTTTAATCTACGAGCTATTTCTATACCAGCTAGGACCCCTATTATTCCATCAAATCTTCCCCCACCAGTAACAGTATCTGTATGAGATCCAATCATGATTGGGGGGAATTTATTTTCAGTTCCAGGAATTCTCCCAATAAGATTAGAACTGGCATCTAAGGATACTTCCATCCCACAAGATAACATTTCATTTTTTAGCCATTGCCTGCTTTCATCGTACCAAGGTGTGAATGGCCTTCTAGTCCATCCAGGCTTTGATTGATCTACAAGTGCTGCTAATGATTCTATATCATTTTTAATTCTTTTTACATTGGGCTTAACCGAAATAGTATTCATATTTCCTCCTTAATACCTCCTTCATTTAAACTTATTAAAATATAACAATCACCAAAATAATTTAATTACTTTGGTGACTGTATTCTGTTTATTATTTAATGTTTAGAAGTCCCTCGATTGCAAAAACTCGACACGGAGCACCTTCAGTACCTTTTAGCTTTATTGGAGCACAACAAAGGATTACTCTTTCCTCTTTAATTTCTGCTAAATTAGTGCACCACTCAATTAAGCAAACATTATTCCCTAAAAATAATTGATGATTAGGACACCACTCTTTCGTACCCCACTCACGCCCTTTTGGTGGATACAGTGGGTGATCACATGTCATAAAATCCTGAACTAATGACTTAATTCCACGGTCCATTAACCATTGTCCAGCACCTGGAGTTAAGGTAATCATATTTTCCCAAAACTCAAAAGTACCGAACATTTTGTCAACCCAGCCAGTTCGAATAATGACAATATCTCCCTCTTTCATTTGAACACCTGTGGCTTCAAGGTCTTCTGCAGTCACACTTTCTCCTGCCTTTTTGTGCATCATATCAAACACAACCGCTTCTCCAACCAACCAATCCAATGGAACTTCGTCATTATTTAAACCACCAATGACATAATGAGAAGGTGCATCATAGTGAGTAAAATGTTGTGTACATAATTCTACTTCATGTGATGAAACTTGGTTTTCTTCTACAGAAGCAACTTTTCGTATTGCATTATTTGATTCGGGTTTTCCGTAAACTTTACTCCTTGGGAAACCTGGGTATTTTGTTTCTGGGTCAATTGTTAAACTTAGGTCTATTACTTTCATATATATTACCTCCAATTTATAAATTTATTATTGTGCTGTGTATCCACCATCTACTAAAATATTAGAACCTATGACGTAGGAAGAATCATCACAAGCTAAAAATAGTACTGCCTTAGCAATTTCTTCAGGGTCTGCTAATCTACCAATAGGATGTCTTGATACTAAAGTATCAATAAATTCCTGAGGCTTAGATGTAATAATCGGTGTTAGTGTATATCCAGGGCAGACTGAATTCACACGAATTCCCTCTTTAGCATAGTTAATACCTAGCGTTCTAGTTAAATTTATAACTCCTCCTTTAGCTGCAGCATTTGCTGTAACTGCCGGCTGACCAACAAAACTTAATACAGATCCGTTATTAATAATCGATCCACCACCTGATTTAAGCATCGCTTCAATAGCGATTTTATTTGATATAAATACAGATGATAGGTTAATATCAATGACTCTCTGCCAGTCAGAAATTGACATTTCATGTGCCATCGCGGCTTCGCCAATACCAGCATTAGCAAACATAATGTCTAGCTTTCCAAACGTTGTAACTGTTTCATTTACAAGTGCTCTAACATCATCTTCACTAGTCACATCAGTTCGAATAAAAAGGCATTTAGCTTCATTTGTGGTTAATTGATTAGCTATTTCAACACCATTATCATCCAAGTCGGCAATAACAACATGTGCTCCCTCTTTGATGAATAATTCTACAGTTGCTTTACCAATACCGTTTGTACCACCAGTGACTATCGCTACTTTATCTTTTATTTTCATATAGCAAACCTCCAGTCGGCTTTAACTTTACGTTATTTTACAGTTTTGAATTTCTTTTAACATTTTAGAAATAACGGCTTTTTTTACCAAGCTACGCACTTTTTCAATATCATTGCTAAGTACACGGTCAAATGTGAGTTTAGGAACTATGTTTCTAACACTGTTATAGGCAATTTGTGTTCCTTCACCTAACTTAGGAGGTTCTCGTAGATCTATCGCTTGTGCTGATACCATAAGCTCGATTCCTACCATATACTCTAAGTTTTCCAATATTTTTTCTGTTTTTTGAATAACGAATGGGGCCATAGACCCGTGATCCTCGACACTATTAGCGACAGGTAATGCATCTAAACATCCTGGATTAGCTAAGTGCCTTATTTCAGCTGCCAATGATGTATAAGTTTTTTGTAAAGTTGAAAATCCATTACTAAGTCCAGGATCAGAAGTTAAAAACTTAGGTAGGCCACTGAATTCAGGCGTCATTAATCTTTGTATTCGATTTTGTATCATATTTGACAAAGAGGAAGCCTGAATACCAAGAAAATCAAAACGCATACCTATTGTTTGAATGTTGAAATTTCCATGGGAGATTAATCTACCTTCTTCCGATAATAATAACGGGTTATCTCCAACACTATTAAGTTCTACATTCATACCTTCTATTGTAAAATTAAGAATATCTCTACAAGCACCATGTACTTGAACTGCCGTCCGATAACTTAATGGGTCCTGTACACTCCTTTGAATACTATCATCCCATAAATAACTTCCTTTTAAGTATGATACAAAGTTTTCAGTAGTTTCTAATTGACCTTGATGACATCGAAGCTCATTTGGCTTTGAGTGTAAAGGAGTCACATTTCCACAGAATGCCTCAAGTGACAAAGCAAAAGACATCTCAGCCTGTTCTAATAAAGATGCAAATCGATGAAGTATTAAAGTTCCGTGTCCAATAGTAACTGAGTTATTACTACATAAAATTAGTCCATCCTTCGGGCCAAGAGTAATTGGAGTTAATCCTGCTTGTGAAAGAGCCTCACTTGCCTCTTTTTTTTCTCCTTGATAAATCACTCGTCCCTTACCAATAAAAGTTAACCCCATTTCTGCTAATGGACCTAAGTCGCTAGCGCCAATTGAGCTTCTAGAAGGGGTAAGAGGATGGATTTGATGGTTTAGCAAATCTACATACATTTCAAGTATTTCAGGCTGTACTCCTGTACCACCTTTCGCTAATGAGTTTGCTCTTGTGACCATAATAGCCCTTACGATGTCTTCAGAATAGTAAGGACCAATTCCGATACAGTGGCTTAATAGTATTCGAGTTTGATATTCTGATATTAAATCTTTTGGTACTTCTACGTTTTTATTTGCCCCGACTGCCCTTGTCACCCCATAGATAGGGGGGCTACTTTCTGTTATTTGAATTAACATTTCTCTTTCTTGGATAACATTATCAAGTATGCCTGTAGCCAAGGAAACCTTCACTTTATTTATCGCTACATTTATCACCTCTTCGATCGAAAGCTTTTCTCCAGTTAGTACAACGTGTTTCAAATTGGCTTCACAGTTATTGGTAAACAATCTGCTTCCTCCTGAACCTTATATTTAGCCCATTCCATTTTTACTTTTTCCATTACATCTTTAGGGATCTCAGCCTTTGGTAATGCAGTATCTTCCCGTAGAGCTATGATACCAATTTTAGATACTGTACCATTTTCAACAACCGCATCAGCACGGTCGGTTCTTACTCCAGGAATAATAAAAATATCTCTGTGTGCTTTCATTCGAGCTGCTACAGCCCATTCAACGTCAACGGCATCATCAATATTAATATCATCATTTACTACCGTTACTTGTTTAATAAGGTTACAATGGGCAAAAGCAGCAAAGACAGCTTTTTGTCCTTCTCCAGCTCTCGGACCTGTTAGACTTACTACACAATGAGATCTGCCCATTCCACCTTCAGTAATAAATACTTCTTTCACTCTTGGGACTGCCGCTTTAATATGGCGATATGTTGTTGTTTCGATTGCCATCGCTCCAATAATAAAATGCTCGTAAAATCTGCCTGGTAATATTACCTGATAAATTGGGTCCTTGCGATGAGTGATCCCTTTTACTTTTAAGATAGGACTTTTCCCATAGTCAACATACATACCATGAAACTCTGATACAAGTCCTTCTTCATAAAGTTCACCAGGTATAAATTCAGCCTCTATTACAATTTCTGAACCAGAAGGTACTTCTACATCAACCGTAATACCGGGTGAAAGCTCTAGAGCTTCACCAAACATTCCACCAGCAATTTCAAATTCATCAAAGCCAAGGTCTACATATGCATTTGCCGCTACTAAAGTTGCAGGATGATTACCTAGAGAAATGGAAACTTCTAACTTTTCGTTACGTTCTGTTGCTTTTTCTAGTAAACGATGTAAATGATGGCTTGGAGACATCCCTATCATTAACTTGTCAGGACCAAGAACCAATAGGCGGTTCATAGAGACATTTCTCTTCTTCGTCTCTGGATCTTTTGCTACAATAAGTCCTGCACTTATATAATATCCAGCCTCTTTTTCAAAAAAAGTTGTTACTGGTATATGTTTCATAATATCTATATCGTCAGTAATTACAACTTCCCGGCAAGGAGACTGATCTACTACTTTTGAGGCAATAGGATTTTCGATCCCTTTATTAATTAGATGTAACGATGCTTCGATACTATTTTCGATTCCGCAAGATAAGGCGAAATTTTTTCGGTCTACTAAATCACCGATAACTGGTATCGAGTATCCTTTTACGTTTTCAAATAGGACGGCTGACCTCCCGGGTTTTTGAGCGAGAACTGCTGCTAACTCAAAGTATGGGTCAACTTCACCTTGTACACTAAGTATTCTCTTATTTTCTTTTAATGTTTTCAGAGCGGATCTCATGTCTTGACCATATATGCTCACTAACGTTCACTCCTTTTATTAACAATTTCTCGATACTAAATGTAATTAATTTCAGTGAATTTCAGCTTTTCATTTAATTCGTTTACTTTAGCGAGCAACAAGTCTGTAATCATGTTTTCTTGTTTAATATTTACTCTAAACTTGGGTCCTGCTATTGTTAATCCAGCAATTATACTTCCGTTCGACCCGAAAATCGGAGC
>SKOL01000580.1 GCA_007120055.1 Anaerobacillus sp. | reverse complement strand
GTGTGCACATCCAGCACAGGTTACTTTTCTTACGTTTATAAAAAAAATAGCCAATAGTAAAATGCGGTATTCTTCACAATTGTATAATTGGATAATGTTATTGTCAAGCTTTGTCAATATTTATAAGTTCTAAACGTTATATCAAGTGATTTTACAGAAAAAATAATAAACTTATTTTTACATACAAAACTCTCATGACGATATCCTTTCACCATCTAATATGGAAAAGGCGGATGATTTCCTTCACTTCGCCGTGACCTTCTTTCGAATCTCAGACGCTCGAACACGAAATCATCCGCCCTTTTCATACTAAACAGTCATGTCGAATAACCCGTCATCTTTTAACATGTGAAAATCGAGGTCTTCTTTCCAACTTTCGACTTTCCAACTATTAAAATAAAAAAGCTAGAAGCAGGGGGAATTATTACGTCATAAACTTCTAAATGCCCCTCGGCTACTAGCCCTTTTAATATATTATTTTAAATCTAAAGGTACATCTGCAAATTCATCTTCTGAAGGTGCATCTACTTTGATTTCACCATTTAATCCGTAATGTTCACGGATCTTTGTTTCAATTGCTTCGGTAATATCAGTATTTTCCTTCAAAAATTGCTTAGAATTTTCTCTTCCTTGGCCTAAGCGTTCTTCATTATAGGAATACCATGCACCACTTTTTTGAACGATATCTAGTTCAGAGCCAATATCTAAAATTGATCCTTCACGAGAGATCCCTTCTCCGTACATAATATCAACTTCAGCTACTTTAAATGGAGGCGCTACTTTATTTTTTACTACTTTTACTTTTGTTTTATTACCAACCATGTCATTACCTTGCTTTAAAACTTCTGCTCTACGTACTTCAAGTCGTACAGACGAATAGAACTTCAGGGCACGTCCACCTGGGGTAGTCTCAGGGTTTCCAAACATCACTCCGACTTTTTCACGAATTTGGTTAATAAAGATCGCTATCGTTTTTGATTTATTAATAGCTCCAGAAAGTTTTCTTAATGCTTGCGACATTAATCGAGCTTGTAGTCCGACGTGACTATCTCCCATTTCTCCTTCAATTTCTGCTTTTGGAACGAGCGCAGCTACCGAGTCGACAACTAAGATATCTACAGCTCCACTACGTACTAATGCCTCTGCAATTTCTAAGGCCTGCTCACCTGTATCAGGTTGTGAAAGTAATAACTCATCAATGTTTACACCTAAATTTTGTGCATATACTGGGTCAAGAGCATGCTCTGCATCGATAAAGGCAGCTTGTCCACCTTGTCGTTGTACTTCAGCGATAGCATGAAGTGCAACGGTCGTTTTACCAGATGATTCGGGCAGGATTGTTATTCACAAGGCTTTTTATCCTTGCTTCTGGAGGTCACCCTCATCACCATATGTCTCTGGTTAACATATGGCTACAGTTGGTTAATTCCAACTCAGCTCAGCGTACATTTTCTCCCTCAGCACAATCTGTTAGGGTAGGGACACTCTTGCCAGGATTATATTCTATAAAAATAGGTTCACCTGGTACGCGTTACGGTGTTACGACTTTTTAGGTTCGTAATTACCTCGGAATTTTCTCAAGATTTGAGAGGTTTTCCGATTTTGCCCCTTTCCTCTTACTGGTTTCCCAATAAGCGGGCGATCCTTTTCTTAACTCTAGGAAAATCAATGTTTACATCGTATTCCCAAATTTCATATACTTTATATCCTAATTCTTCAAAATATGACCTTTTTAACCTATCTTTTTCAATAGCATATAATTGCATTTGATTCGGGTTAGGAAAGAGGAGTGGATTTCCATGCCAATAATCTCCATGTGCTTCCAAAACGATTCTCCCTATGACAAAATCAGCTTTGTAATTAAATGCTGAACCTAATACAATTTACTTCTGAAAATTGACTCCTAGGTCAATGAGTGCAGCTTCAATTTTCTTTTCAAGACTTGTATTCTCATTACTCTTAAAACGTTCAATACCTAGCGTAGACAAACGGTGCTTAATTGCTTTATGGCTCCTTTCAAGCATAAAAGCGATCACCTCAATAGGCTGCTTTGAATACTCTCTTAAAAGTTGATCTTCTTCCACAGACCATTTGGAACCACCTGTTATTAAACCTAAAACCTTTTGTCCTCGATAACTTTTCACCAAGCTCTTCGTCTGTCATAGTAGAGTAATTATTGATAAGAAAATTTTCTTCTTCCTCAGTCCATTTTCTAAAAATTTGAGACATAAACACCTTCTCCTTTTAGTAGTATAAGAGAAGTATTTCCTTTCTGAAATTAAGACAAGGCTTGTTCACCATAAATTTCAACAATTCTCCCTTTCGGATACCCCCCTACACCTAAGGCAATATCAACTGCTAATGCTCCAGTAGAAACTGTTGATACTTTTCTTTCTGCCTGTTCCCCTAACTTCATAACAGAACCTTTTCCAAACTGTTTTTCGATTTGGCGTAACGCCATGTCTAATGCCGCTTTACGATCACTCATTAAAACCTCTCCTTTACTACTGTTTTTAATATAAAATAAATATAAAAATAAATGTGTCGTGCAAAAAAGATGAATCTCGTTTCTTTTTTCAACGAGACTAATTTACAAGCAAATAAATATTTATAGATATAAATACCCTTTTTGCACTTACATTTTACTTTTCACTTACTGTCTCTATCATAACTTGTTTTTTGAGATTTGCCAATAGCTTTCCGAACATTTATTCGTATTTTTTTATTAAAAAAACGAAGGTGCCTTGTTCAGCTTCGACAAGCGTTGGAGGGCCAGCAACGTTTTGCCTCCTCTCTGAAACTCTTCATGAATAGGCAAACCATGCTGGACCGAAACGATCGAGAAACTAGGTGCTAGCGCTAGACAAGAAAAGTGAAAGATGCCCCTCGGGCAAAAAAAAGGCCTAACATCCTTAAGCATAAAATAACGTTCAACGAAAACACAAATAAAATGTTTTATGTGAAGTATTTTATGAAGGATCCAGCCCTTTTTAATGATATTTATCAAACTAGAATTTCTTTGTTTTTTTCGGTCTTGGTTTTGCGGGTTCTAAATTAACTCGAGCACCATTTAACCGTGAATAACGAAGCGCCTCATAAACAAATGGTGCACTGTCTTCTGGTACCTCTACAAAGGTGAAATTTTCGAATATATCTATTCTACCAATTGACTTTGGAGCAATACCAACAAGTTCAGCAACTTCATCTATAATGATTTTAGGAGTGAGCTGAACATTTCGTCCTACGTTAATAAAGAAACGAACCATTCCTTTTGCCGCACCAGTATCACCAAAATTATAACTGTCATCATCTGCTTCAAACTCATGATGGAATGCAAGTTTCATAAGCGCACCTACGACTTTTTCTGGCGAGTGCTCACTTAACATTTCATTGACTAACGGATTGAAAAAAGCAGGTTGTTCATTTGACTCGATAATATGAACTAATTGCTGCTTCCAAGATTCTTGTTGCTTCTCTACGACATCTTCAATGCTCGGTATTTCTTGAGAAGGTAAAGACATTTTTATTTCAGACTCAATCGAACGTAAATGCTTCATTTCTCTTGGCGTTACTAACGTCAATGCTAAACCTTTTCTTCCAGCTCGACCGGTACGCCCGATACGATGAACATAACTCTCAGGGTCTTGAGGTATATCATAGTTAATAACATGTGTGACATTCTCTACATCAATCCCACGAGCAGCAACATCTGTTGCTATTAAAAACTCAATCGTCGTATCACGAAACTTTTTCATAACGCTGTCACGTTGCATTTGTGTTAAGTCTCCATGAAGGCCATCTGCCATGTAACCTCTCGCTTGTAATGCTTCTGTAAGCTCAGCAACGCCTTTTTTTGTTCGGCAAAATATAATTCCTAATTCTATATCCTCACTGTCAATGATACGGCACAGTGACTCTAGTTTATTTTTCTCTAACACTTTAAAATATACTTGATTAATGGAAGGCGCCGTCACTTCTCCTTTATTAATCGAAACTACTTTAGGTTGATTCATATACTTTCGTGACAGCTTCATAATTTCATTAGGCATTGTCGCTGAAAATAGAAGCGTTTGACGGTCAGTATTTACTTCTTTAAGTATAGATTCAATGTCTTCAACAAAGCCCATATCTAGCATTTCATCAGCTTCATCCAACACAACCGTATGAACTCGATCTAACTTTAAAGTTTTTCTACGAAGGTGATCAAGTACTCGACCAGGCGTTCCAATAACAACATGAACCCCTTGCTTTAAAGCGCGAATTTGATGGCCGATTGATTGACCACCGTATATCGGTAATGTTCGAGTTCTTTTATGTTTAGATAACTTTTGTAATTCCCCAGCCACTTGAATAGCAAGTTCTCTTGTAGGAGTTAAAATAATCGATTGAACATAAGGAGCATTCGTCACTTTATTTAATAAAGGAATACCGAAGGCCGCCGTTTTTCCAGTACCTGTTTGCGCTTGTCCAATCACGTCTCCACCTTCTAAAATAACTGGTATTACTTTTTCTTGAATTGGAGACGGAGCTTCGAAACCCATGTCTTTAATAGCTTTTTTAATATCATTTGAAATTTGAAAATCATCAAAATACATCATTTTTATTGCCACCTTTATTAAATTGTTTCAACAAACAATACAATCCATGTTTAGCAGATCTACTTTGGATCTGTTCTCTAGTACCTGCTAGTTTTAATGGATAAGTCTTTGTATCTCGACCTCTTGTAGAGACCGCAATATATACAGTTCCTACCTCTTTTTCCTCTATTTGTCCTGGACCAGCTACACCAGTAAAACTTATGCCTACATCTGTATCAAGTAACCGTCTTACATTTTCGGCTAATAACTTTGCACACTCACTGCTCACTGCACCATATTTTTCAAAAACTTCACTCGGTACTTGTAATACGGATCGCTTCACATCATTACTATAACAAATGATGCTCCCTTTATAAACTGAAGAGACTCCGGCTTTTTCAGTTAACGAAGCACAAAAGGAACCGCCTGTATAACTTTCAGCTGACGCAACCGTTAGATTACGTTCTTGTAAAAGCGCTAACGTTTCATCAATCAAAGAAGTATCATCATAGCCGTAAAAGAACTTTCCTACTCTTTTTAAGATCTTCTCTTCAATTTCATCTAGAAGGCTATTACCTACTTGAATATTATTATGCTTAACGGTTAAACGAAGCGTCACTTCACCATCTTTTGCTAACGGTGCTATCGTTGGATTTGTTTGCGTTTCGATTAAATCTAAAAGTTCCGTTTCAAGTTGTGATTCACCAATATCAAAAAAGTTTAAAACTCTCGAAGTAATTTGTGTCGTTTCCTCAAGCTGGGACAAAATGAACGGTAACCCGTAATTAATAAACATCGGCTCCATCTCTTTTGGTGGTCCCGGTAAAAGGAGATAATGATTATTATTTTCTGTAAAAGCCATACCAGGCGCCATGCCATGATCATTGGCTAAAACGGTAGAACCTTCAATAATTAAAGCTTGCTTACGGTTGTTTTCGGTCATAGTGCGATGGCGCCGTTTAAAATATGCTTCAATTCTATTAAGAGCCTCATTATCACTCACTAAAGGACGACCAAAAACTGAGGCAATCGTTTCTTTTGTGAGGTCATCTTTCGTAGGTCCAAGACCACCGGTAAAGATAATTAAATTTGACCGTTTTTCAGCTTGTGATATTGTCTCTTTTAAACGATTGGCGTTGTCACCAACAACGTTATGATAATATACATTTACACCGTAGTTTGCTAGTTGTTTCGATAAAAATTGAGCATTTGTATTTGAGATTTGTCCAAGTAATAGCTCTGAGCCGATTGCAATAATTTCTGCATTCAAAAAAGATTCCTCCAAGTTACTTAGATTTTAAAATAATATGTTTGTTTTTTACAAAGTAATCCCATCCGGAAATAATCGTTAAGATCGTAGCGATCCACACAACAATCGTCGCAAACGGAAAACCAATAAGTTCAAAAGGTAAATTATGTAGCATTAACGCTGCAACAGCAATGATCTGGAATACCGTCTTCCATTTACCTAAGTTACTCGCTGCAATTACTTGTCCATCCGCTGCTGCTACAAGGCGAATACCGGTAACTGCAAACTCCCTACTAATAATGACAATAGCAATCCATGCAGGCAATAGCATTAATTCTACAAGAGCAATCAAAGCCGCTGTCATTAATAATTTATCTGCTAAAGGGTCTAAAAACTTGCCAAAGTTCGTTACTAAATTATACTTTCTTGCATAATAACCATCGAGCCAATCTGTACTAGCAGCGATGATAAAGAGTAGTGCTCCAATTAAATGGGCAACCGGCAAGTCATAATTCACAATTAAAACACTACCTAAATCTATTGGTGCTAATAAGAAAAACATAAATAAAGGAATAAGAATAATTCTTGATATTGTAATTTTATTCGGAATGTTCACGAGTACCTCCTAAAAGAAAAGCATAAGCGCCTAGCACAAGACCAAAAAAAACTGGAATATTCCCCCAATTGACACTTTCGGGAGTGGAATAATATGGTTTATGTACATAGCCGCTGGAGCTAGACATCTTTCAAAGTTCAAATTTTATACTTTCTATCTTTTAAGAAAGCGTAACCCTTGATCGCACTATCTTAAATAACTTGCTTATCGCATATTAACGAATTGAGTCGGGAACTCCAAATCCAATTCCTTTACTAATTGAATCACCGCTTGTAAATCATCAATATTTTTTGCGGTAACACGAATTTGTTCATTTTGAATTTGCGCTTTTACCTTCAATTTTGAATCGCGAATTGCAGTAGTGATTTTTTTCGCCCGGTCGGCGCTGATACCAGCAACTAGCGATACCACTTGTCTGACCGTACCACCAGAAGCCTTTTCTATTTTTCCAAACTCCATCACCTTTTGTGACAAACCTCTTTTAATAAATTTCATTTGTAAAATATCAATGACACTCTCTAATTTATATTCATCGTCAGATATAATCGTAATTTGAGTGCCATTTGTAAGTACAATGTCACTTTTGGAACCTTTAAAGTCATATCGGTTTTTTATTTCTTTTTTTGCTTGAACAATTGCATTATCAACTTCTTGCATATTCACTTCTGAAACAATGTCAAATGAATGTTCCTTAGCCATTTTCATCTTCCTTTCATCAACGATAAATTTAATTTTAACATATTAAACCAACGATGTGTAATC
>SKOL01000674.1 GCA_007120055.1 Anaerobacillus sp. | reverse complement strand
GTTCCTAACTCCATTTCCATGAATGGTGACTTCATCGTTCCAATACCATGCTCACCAGAAAGAGTTCCACCCAACTCTATCGCAGCTGTAAATATTTCTTCTACAGCTTTCTCCACACGCGTCATTTCTTCTGTATCCCTAGCATCTGTAATTATATTTGGGTGTAAGTTTCCATCACCTGCATGCCCGAAAACAACAAGGTCAACGTTATATTTTTCCTTTATTTCTTTTAAACGCTGAAACATTTCGGGGATTTTACTTCTAGGTATAGTAGCATCTTCTGAGATTTTCGTAGGTTTTTTCCTTACTATTGCAGGTGAGACTAGCTTTCTAGCTTTCCATAATTCCTGCTCCTCTTCTACGGTTTTAGCAATTTTCACTTCTCTAGCCCCTACTTGATTGCAAACGTTACTAACTTTTGTGACTTCTTCATCAAGCGCAGCCGGGTGTCCGTCTAATTCAATTAATAAGATGGCTTCAACATCAGTTGGTAAGCCTAAAGGCTGGTATTCTTCCACTGCGATTATGGAAGCTTGATCCATTAACTCCATTTTTGAGGGCAAAATTCCATTCGTTAATATTTTAGATATAGCAACTCCTGAATCGATGATATCTTCAAACATCACCATTAACGTGCGTGTTGCGATTGGTTTGGGAATTAACCGAAGCGTTGCTTCAGTAATAATCGCTAGAGTTCCTTCTGATCCTACTATTAATTTAGTTAAATCATACCCAGTCACATTTTTTACTGTTCTCCCACCAGTACGAATAATTTCACCTTCTGCTGTTACGATTTCTAGACCTAATACATAATCTTTCGTGACACCATATTTTAATCCACGTGGACCACCTGCATTTTCAGCTAGGTTTCCTCCTATCGTTGACACATTAGAGCTACTAGGGTCAGGTGGATACATTAGTCCATGAGCCTCCGCCCCTTCATTAATCGAAGCGGTTAGTACACCTGGAGACACTACTGCTACTAAGTCTTCAGGATCTATAATAAGTTTATCGTTCCATTGTGAAAAATCTAAAACAATCCCTCCTTTTACAGGAATTGGGCCACCACTCAAACTAGTGCCTTGTCCTCTAGGGCATATTGGAAATTTATATTCGTTAGCCAATTTCACAATTTCCTGCACCTCTTTTGTTGAGCTCGGTTGTACAACAAGCTCGGGCATTTTAAATCCAAAAGAAGCATCATATGAATAACTCATTCGATCATATTCTTCAGTGAGGAGGCGCTTTGAATCACCTAAAATTTCAATTAATCGATCTTTTATTTTATTTATCATTTCACTCATTTATTGTCACCATCTTTCTTGTAATGCCGATTACGAGTGGCTTCTAAATGCTCACTCATTGCACGCCTTGCAGACTCCGGGTTTCTTGCCAAAATAAACTTATATATATTCTCATGTTCATTAAAAACTTCAGCAGTATCACCAAAAGTCGCTATTGTATCTTCTCTATTAATAGTTACAATCTCTAGGAGTTGTTTTGAAATTAATTCCATCATATGAACCATTAATTGATTTTTCGATGCTTTTAAAATAGACATATGAAACTCATAATCTTCATTGGCACCAATCAGTCCATTATTATACGCTTCTTTTAACTTTAGAAAAGTTTGCTGTAATAGGTGTTTATCTTCATCGTTATACCGAATCGCTGCATAATATGCTGCATCGCATTCGATCGCTTCCCTTAACTCTAGTAAATCTATAAGATCTTTACGTTTATATTGAACAATTGACGTTATTCTGTTCAACATATCTTGTGTTCGATCATTGACTAGGAACACTCCTACTCCTTGTTTCACTTCAACAATTCCTGATGCTTCGAGAACACTAGTGGCTTCTTTAACAGAAGTTCTTGATACTGATAATTTCTCTGCTAAGACCCTTTCTGATGGTAGTTGATCACCTGGACGTAGAATACCTTTTTCTATATATAGTTGGATTTGATCGACAATTCTCTGATAAATTCTTTTATTTTTTTTTAATGGATCCAAGTTCAATTTGACACCTCTACTCTTCACTGTACTAGTGGTTGGTCCAGTTAAAGTTTTAAAAATGTAGAAGGGTTTTTTCTACCCTTCTACTTTTTTTACTGAGATTGATTCATCTTTGTACGATTTTAGCTTTTCATATGCATTCGATAAATGTAATCTCATTTTTTCCTTCGCTAACTGAGAATCCCTATTTTTTATAGCCTCAAAAATTGCAAAATGTTCATTGTAAACCATTTCTCGTTTTCTACGAAAGCCAATATTTAACTTTAAAGAATAAGCTAAAGCCTTCTGGTGTAGGTTTGAAAGATTCTCGAAGCTTTGTAGCAAAAATGGATTGTTTGTAGCCTTTACTAAAACTTTGTGAAAATTATAATCAGCTTCATCCCCGACACTTTCCTCATCTTCTAAAGTTTTTCGGAACGCAAATAATGCTTTCTCTAACTCATTTATTTCCTCGTGATTATGTCGAATTGCTGCTAACCCTGCAGCTTCTGTTTCAATGATCATTCTCATTTCCAATAAATCGAGCACTTCGTCAATTTCAACGAATTCAAATGCCATATCTTCAATGAGTGTAGATAAAGACACAGATTTAACATAACTGCCGCCCCCCTGCCTAGATTCAATGATCCCAGAAGCTGCTAAAACACTTAGCGCCTCTCGAACTGGTGAACGACTTACATGAAATAACTTTGCTAGTTCATTTTCCGATGGCAGTTTGCTTTCATGCGGAAAATGACCATTTTTAATCATATTTTTAATCTGTGTAAGTACCTGATCTGAAACTTTTTGTCTTTGAATTGGTTCCATATTGTAACTCCCTTCAGTAATTAAGCTCCAGCCGCAACCATTTTATCAGAGTTACTTTTTTTCTTTCTGACTCTATTTATATGGAACGCTAATACAATTAGGGTAATAGCAATTCCGATAGAATCTGTTGCAAACCCTGGTTTTATCATCAAAAATGCACCTACTGCAAAAATGATCCGTTCTAATATAAATAGTTTTGCTTCAAAGTAATTATTAACTGCAACCGCGAGTGCGAATACTCCAAACATACCAGTTAATAAAGTAACAATAACACTTACAATAGATATTGGATCACCTGTAGCTGATTGCATAACCATAATAGGATTATATGCTATCATAAACGGTATGATGAAACCAGGTAAAGCTAATCGAAGTGCCGCCCACGAAGTTTTCATCGCATCTGCTCCCGCAATACCTGCTGCTGTATATGAAGCTAATGCTACTGGTGGAGTAATGTTTGATAAAGCACCGAACCAAAATACAAAGAAATGAGCGGCCACTGGGTTTACGCCTGCTTGCGTTAAGGCAGGAGCAGCAGTAACTGCTACAACAATATATAATGCAGTTGAAGGTAAGCCCATACTTAAGATAATACATGTAACCATTACAAGTAGAAGAATAATCCACAGTACTCCACCTGATAAAGCAAGTACATTATAAGCAAATGTGGAGCCAAGTCCTGTCATAGTAACAACAGCAATAATAATCCCAATAGAAGCACAAGCGATACCAACTTGTATCGTCCCTTTTGCACCATCAATTAACGCATTCCAAAAGTCTTTTGGCTTTATTCTAGTTGTTTTATCAAAAGTTAGCCAACTTGCAATAATAGCCGTTATAATTCCTGCAAATCCAGCAAAAAGAGGTGTTCTACCTATTAACAAAGATCCAATTACAACTATTATTGGTGCAAGCAATACCCCTCTCTCTTTCAAAACCTTCCAAACATTTGGGATATTTTCTTTACTTATACCTTTTAACCCTTGTTTCTTGGCCTCGATATCAATCGCAATAATTAGCGCAGTATAATAAAGGATCGTTGGTATAATTGCGGCAAAAATAATCACTGTATAAGAAACACCGAGAAATCCAGCCATAATAAAGGCCGCTGCCCCCATGATTGGTGGCATAATCATACCACCGGTTGATGCTGCTGCTTCTACAGCCCCCGCAACTTTAGGTTTTAATCCTATTCCTTTCATCAGAGGAATGGTAAAGCTCCCAGTTGTTGCAACATTAGCTACAGCACTACCATTTAAAGAACCTGTTAGAGAACTTGATATGACAGCTACTTGAGCTGGTCCACCTCTCCGTTGCCCTGCAATAGCTAACGCCAAATCATTAAAGAGTTTAGAGGCACCACTTGCACCTAAAAATGCACCGAATAAAATAAAAAGAATAATATACGTTGAGGCAATTGATAAAGTTAAGCCAAATACCCCTTCTGTAGTCATATACATTCGATAAAGAAGTCTTTCTGGTGAAAAACCGGCATGTGCAAACATCCCAGGGAAATTCGGTCCATATATAGCATAAATGATAGCCATAGCTGAGAGAGCAGGAATAAATACACCAATGGTACGTCGTGCAGCCTCAAGTAGAACTATAATTGTTATGATTGCAAATATATAATCTTGTGTGATTGCTTGTGAAAAACGGGTTACGTGTATATCTGTATAAAAAAATAAAATGTACATTGTCCCTACTAAACTCAAACCAACAAATATGATGTCAAGTATAGAAAACTTGTTTTGCGGTGAACGTTTAGTTGCTGGGTAAAGCGTGAAGGATAATACTAATAAAAAGGATAAAAAGATAATATTACGATATATTTCTTGTATATTAGTAAATCCATTAACATAAATAGCGAAAGAGGAAAAAGAAAAAGCGACAACACTTATTAGAATCAATTTCCAACCTTTTAAATTTCTTATGCCTCCACCAGCTTCTTTATCTAGCAATGTAGTATTTTCGGAAGGTTGTTGTACTTTATTATCCTTCATAAATTTACCCCCTTTTTAAAAGTAGTATGTATTAAGAAAAATATAAGGTGGATGAATAATTAATTTCACCCACCTTAAAAGACGTTTGCCAATCTATTAGTTAGCTTCTGGTGGAATTAAGTGGTCAGGAATATCTAATCCAGCTTCTTTAAAGTATTTATAAGCACCGATATGAAGTGGTGCAGGTAAACCATCGAGTGCAGTTTCAAGAGTCATTTCTTTCGCTGAGTTATGAACTTCATACATGAAGTCTAGGTTTTCATATAACGTTTTTGTCAATATATAAACAGTATCTTCGTCTAAGTCACCTGCTACAGCTAATAAGTTTGGTTGCGCTATAGTATAGATTTCATCATCAACTCTTGGATACGTACCTCCAGGAATAACAAAACGAAACCATGTATTATATACATTATTAATCGCTTCTAATTGTTCATCCGTTACCTCTAATACAGAAGCATTAACATTACTAGCATACATATCTGTAATTGCCGCTACAGGGGTACCAGCTGGGAGTGAACCACCACTTAATCGCCCATCCCTCATTGCAGAAATTGTATCATCATACCCTAAATATTCAGGAGTAATATTTTCTTTTGACAAATTAATACCTTCCATCATGACAAGAGTTGATTGTTCTGTTCCACTAGCTTGAGGACCAACCGAGAAACTATTCCCTTCAATATCTGCTATTGTACCGCTCGTAACTTGATTATTCATTAATACAAAGTGTTCAACGTTTGGCCATAGCATTGAAACTGTTCTTAAACCTTCATAGGCATTGCCTTCAAAGTTCCCAAGACCTGTATACGCTTGTGCACCAATCAATCCTTGTAAAATGGCTAGTTGCGCCTCTCCATTTCTTAGTAAGTCAATATTCTCAACTGATCCAGCTGAAGACTGACCAGTTGCACGAATTCCTTGGTCACCTAACTTCTCACTCCATAAGTTCCCCATTCCAACTCCTATCGGATAATATGTACCACCAGTTGAGGCAGTTGCAATTGTTATAAATTTCGTTTCCCCTGATGATCCCCCACTACTTTCACCACTTCCACAAGCTACAAGCCCAACTAACACGATAGCAGCTAAAAGAAGTTTTCCAACAGTTAAATATTTTTTCATTTTCATCCCCCTATAAATTTAATTGTAAACGCTTGCAAATCATAGTTGTAATACAAGTATACAATATTACAAATTTTTTTCAATACTTTTTTCAGAAAATATAGTTAAATTAAAATCTTCTTACTTGTTGATAAGTTACAATTACTTTAAAAGTTTTTAAATTATTGAAAAAATTTATAACCATGAAATAATAAAAGCCATCCAATCATCACGTTCGATTAGATAGCTTAATAAAACCGTAAATCATTTAATTATTAATTTTTCCCAACGTTCCACCAATAGCTGCTTCAGGAGTAATATGTAAAATAATCGTACCAAAAGCCGTACCACTCATACGACAGTCAGAAATCCTAACCATATCACGCACTCCTTGTTTTTAACTTATCTGGGATTGGTAGCATACCAGCTTCCGGCATACCAGGTTCTCCAACAGGACCTAAATTTCGATAAAGCATCGTAGTTGGACTAGTATAAATTTCCCCTAAAGAAATTGTAGGGAATTCTAGCGGAATGCCTTACGAATAAATTGGCTAAAACCTGCATCACCATATGATGTAACTTTTTTATTTTTCACCGATCTTGATCACCTACCTTATAAAGCTTTCACAAGGCCGCCATCCACAACAAAAGCTTGACCTGTTACATAAGTATTTGCCCCTGAGCATAAGAAGACAGTCATTTTTGCAAATTCATCCGGGCGCCCGTATCTACCTAACGGAATTGACTTTTCAGATTGTTCTTTCATTTCTTCATATGAAATGCCAATTTTATTTGCTCTAATTTGATCTAGTTCAGCTACACGCCCTGTTGCAATTCTACCTGGTCCAACAGTATTAATTAAAATATTGTCTTTTGCTAATTCTTGAGAAAGACTTTTTGATAATCCGATAATACCTGTTCTAAATGTATTTGATAAAATAAGGTTATCAAGCGTCTGTTTAATTGAAGAAGAAGCAAAGTTTACGATACGCCCTTCCCCATTTGCTCGCATATGTGGTAACACTTCTCGAATTAAACGAATAAAACTTAATAAGTTTAGCTCGAACGCTTTTTGCCAATCTTCATCATCAAATTTATCAAATGTTCCTGCAGGGGGTCCGCCTGCATTATTAATTAATACATCTACTCCACCATTCCACTCTACTGTCTTTGTCACTAGTTGTTTAATAGATTCGGAGTTTGTTATATCACATACACAATATCGTATATTTTCATTTCCTGTAACTTCTTTTATCTCATTGACTACTTTTTGTAATTC
>SKOL01000716.1 GCA_007120055.1 Anaerobacillus sp. | reverse complement strand
TTCGCGTTTTCCAAAGTTCTTCAATCACCGCTGGCTTTACAGCTATGGTTGTATCGATCTTTTCTATTTTTTTATTTTCTTGATTATTATTTTCTACTTTCACTTTTTCATTTCACCCCCCTACCTGTTAAAGGAAACACTAAAATTACAATGAACTTCCCAATACAATAAAATTAGCTTGTGACAAAATCATCTTAAAAACTCACTAATACTCCACAAGTAAGCGTTTTCATTAATTGCCAACCTTTTCAATAAGCTGAAAAGGTTAAATACACTCATCCAATCTTAATTCTCCTCTAAGATTTTTCTTGCAATGATTAACCGCTGTATCTCACTAGTTCCTTCATAAATTGTCGTAATTCTCGCATCCCGATAAAACCTTTCAACCGCATACTCAGCAATATAACCAATGCCCCCATGAATTTGAAGTGCTTTATCTGCGACTCTATTAAATACCTCTGAGGCATACAATTTTGCCATTGCTGCTTCTTTAATTACTTTTTGTCCTGATTCAATTTTCTCTGCAGCCATCATAGCTAAAGCTCGAGCTGCTTCTGTCTCTGTTGCCATGTCAGCTAACATCCACTGAATCGCTTGATTTTCCGCAATTGGTTTTCCAAATTGAATTCGTTCTTTTGCATACTTTGCAGAAATTTCAATTAATTTATCACATGAGCCAACCGCTCTTGCAGCTAAGCCGACACGTCCCTCACCTAATATTTTTAGCGCTGACATATACCCCATGCCAACTTCTCCTATAACATTATCAGCTGGAACTATACAATCTTCCATAATTACTTGTGAGCTATACGATCCACGGAGTCCCATTTTCTTATCTTTCTTTCCAATCGTTAATCCAGGGAAGTCTTTTTCAACTAGGAAAGCGGTAATCCCACCCTTAACTCCTTTTTCTTTATCCGTTAATGCGATCACTGTAAAAACATCGGCAACTGGTGCGTTCGTAATAAAGTGCTTTGTTCCATTTAAAACCCAATAGTCACCCTTTTTTTCGGCCCGAGTTGAGAGGTTTGTTGCATCCGATCCTGCCCCAGGTTCAGATAAGGCAAATGCGCCAATCTTTGTCCCTGACGCCATATCTGGCAAATACTTTTTCTTTAAATATTCTGATCCAAAACGGACAATACCGGTGCTTCCAATTCCTGTATGCGCACTAATTAATGACACGAAGCCATTATGCGTTCTTCCTAATTGCTCAAGTACAACTGATTTCCCGATTGTATTCAATCCAATTCCACCATATTCCTCAGGAATACTTATTCCAAACAAGCCTAATTCTTTTGCTTTTTCAATTAAATGTTCAGGGATAGCATCTTCTTCTTCGATTTGTTGTGCATAAGGCTCAACTTCCTTTTCTACAAAATTCCTAATCATTGTTTTCATTTGTAGTTGTTCATCAGTCAATGTTAATGGCATTTTTTTCACTCCTTCTTCGATTTACAATTATAAATGCAAATTCCATGCCAACTTTATTTCAAGTAGGTATTCAGTTGTTATCATTCATTTTCAAGTCAATAAAATCGATAGTTCCAAAAGAAAATTCTATTCAAAATTTTTAATTCCCCTTACGAGTTCTCACATTCTTCTATCTTCGTTTCCGAAATTAATTCAAAAATAAATCAATATTAATTCTTAATTGTTATATTATAGGGATAATAAGCGAAATTTAGTGTATATATTAATCATTCATTTCTGAATTGTATTAATTATCTGTGAATTCTGTATTTTTAAATCGTATAACAGTCACCGAACTACCCTCTTTAAAAGTCAAAAAAAAGTGCTACAGCCATTATTAAAGCGTAGCACCCTATTATTTCTTACTCTTTAGCTATTCAAAACTTCAAATAATATCATTATAATTTATGAGATTTTCTTATCTCATCTAAAATAATTTGTACCTCACGACCAGACTCAAAAGTTGGTAAATGAGGATGCATACGGTCATTTATCACTGCTTCATAAACATAATCTAAAAATGGGTAAAAAGCTTGGAAATAACGAGTATCAATTTTACTCATATCCTCTGGAACATTACGCTCAGCTCCTACTTCTACTTCAGCAATAGGCTCATTACCAATACCTACAAATACTTTTTTATCTTCATTCATAATAAGAGTTCCATCTGTTCCATACACCTCAAGCCTCCAACCTGGAGAATGGCGAGAAACACTTATTAGTCCAACTGTAAAAGTTGTACCACTAGTAAATGAACCTACTGCTTGAAATGTATCATCAGCAGTCCGGACTTCTTTTTCTCCATTTTCATCAACAAATAATGGAACGTGTGTCGCCAATTGACCTTTAACAAAATTTATTTTTTGATCCATCCACCATAATAAAGAATCAAACATATGTGAACCATAGGCGCCCAACATTCCGCCGGCTTGATCTTCTTGGCTAAGCCATCCTCTTTTACTTGAAATTGCTCTTTCATATCCAGGTAAGCTGAATGTATAGTTCACATGCATAATCTTTCCTAGTTGACCGCTTGTAATGACTTCCTTTACTTTTTGTCTTGCAGGTAAATAGCGGAACTCAAAATTAATAAAACCTAATTTATTCGCTTTATCCTTGGCTTTAATCATCTTTTCTGCTTCATTAGTATTAGCTGCCATTGGTTTTTCACATAAAACATGACAACCGTGTTTAAAAGATCCTAAAACCATATCATGATGTAATAATGGTGCGGAAACAATAGAAACTAAATCTAACTTTTCTTTTACAAGCATTTCTTGCCAATTATCATAAACATTTTCAAGTCCTGTTACTTGTTTGATATCCTCGATTCTACCTCTTGAAACACTAGAGATAGCAACGACCTCAAATCCCGGATGGCTTTTCATCAGTGGCGCATGCACTTTTGCACCAAATCCACCTCCAATAATACCTACCCTAATCCTTTCACACATAAAAATCCCCTTTTATAAACTTTAGTTTTAAAGGTTATAATCGCAGTTAATTAATCTACCATTTACTAAAATTCTCTTTTTAACACGGATATCTTTAGGTAAATAGAGCAAAACAACTGCTTAAACCGCACCCACGGTAAAAGCTAAAGTTTCTCGTGAAAAATCAAAATCATTTCATTATCATTACATATTATATTTTCTTACAAGCGTTGCAATACCTTGCCCCACTCCAATGCACATAGTAGCAAGCCCATATTCTACATCCCTTTTTTTCATTTCATATAATAACGTAGTTAAAATCCTAGCCCCACTTGCCCCTAGTGGATGACCGAATGCAATAGATCCCCCATTTACATTCACTTTCTCCATGTCTAACCCTAGTTCATCTATACAAGCTAAAGACTGCGCAGCAAAAGCTTCATTTAGCTCAATTAGCCCTAAGTCATCAACCTCAATACCAGCTCTTTTTAGTGCTTTCTTTGAAGCTGGAACAGGTCCAATTCCCATAAACTTAGGATCAACTCCTGCAACAGCAAATGATTCAATATAAGCCATCGGCGTTAAGTTTAACTCAATCGCCTTACTTTCACTCATAATCAATAATGCAGCCGCACCATCATTAATCCCTGAAGCATTCCCTGCTGTAACAGTACCATCGGGATTCACTGCCTTCATCTTGTTTAGCTTTTCCAACGTAGTTTCTGGTCGTGGATGCTCATCATGATCAACACATACGATACTCTTATTCTCATAAACTTCAATAGAAACAATTTCATCTTTCAATCTTTCAGACTCAATTGCTTTCTTTGCCTTTTTCTGACTTTCTAAAGCAAATTCATCCTGTCTTCCCCTAGTAATATTGTATTTTTCAGCAACATTGTCAGCTGTTTCAATCATTGAATAAGGGTAATGCATTTCTGCTAATTTTTTATTAGTAAAACGCCATCCAATTGTTGTATCATAAGTTTCCGTATATCTTTGAAATGGTTTTGTTTGCTTTGCAGTCACAAATGGAGCTCTCGTCATGCTCTCTGTTCCACCTGCAATATATATATCACCTTCTCCACACATGATTGCCTTTGCTGCTTGATTTACTGCTTCTAGGCTAGACCCACAAAGTCTATTAACTGTCACTCCACCAGCTGACAAAGGAACTTCTGCTAAAAGTGCTGCCATCTTAGCCACGTTTCGGTTGTCTTCCCCAGCTTGATTAGCACACCCAAAAATAACATCTTCTATTTCCTCTTTTGGAAATTTATTTCTTTCTAAAAGTGCTTTTATAACAAATGATGCTAGGTCATCAGGTCTTACATTTTTCAGCACTCCACCATAACGACCAATCGGGGTTCTTACGGCATCTACTATTACTGCTTTTTCCACTCATAATCCCTCATTTCTTAATTTAACAATTCTAACCTATCCCGTTGTGCTAAGATTCATCAGGTAAACCAATTATGTTTTTTCTCAACTCACTATTCAAGAGTCATATTTATACATATTTATAAATACTTACTAATCAGAAACTAATGAAATTATTTACTAAGCAATTTTTCCTCAACGATAAAGTTCGCCTCAGTAATTTTCATTAATTCTTCTAATGTAATATCTGAAATTATTTCAATAAGTATCATCTTATTGTTATTGAATTTAAATACTGCATGTTCAGTAACAACCATATCTATTTTTCGGCTACCACTACTTGGAAAAGTAAGTTTCTCTACAAGTTTCGGCTGATTATCTTTTGAAGTATGTGTCATGGCAATTATGACCTTTTTGGCACCCACTATTAAATCCATAGCACCACCCACACCTAGAACTGCTTTCCCAGGTACTGCCCAATTTGCAATTTCCCCAGTTTGGTCAACTTGTAATGCACCAAGTACGGCTACATCTATATGTCCCCCCCTAATCATCGCAAACGAAGCTGAGCTATCAAACAACGAAGAACCTATTTCCATCGTTATTGGCTCTCTACCGGCACTGGTCAAATCCATATTTATTTCATTTTCTGGTGGTGCCGGCCCAATTCCAAGCAATCCATTTTCGGACTGAAAAAAGATCTTTTTCCCTTTTAAATAATTTGGAATAATGGTAGGAATTCCAATTCCTAAATTAACGACTTGGTTCTCCTCTAGTTCATTAATAATTCTCTTAACTATTTTTACTTTATCAAACTGACTCAATATACACTCCTCCTTTTTTAACGTAGTTATTCATTACTATATAATCGACATAAACATGGGGAGTAACTATTTCAAAGGGTGATAAACTACCGGTTTCTACCACTTCGTCTACTTCAGCAATTACAACTTTTCCTGCAGTTGCCATTGCTGGATTAAAGTTTCTTGCGGTATGATCATAAATCAAGTTTCCTAGTTGATCAGCTTTCAGTGCTTTTATTATAGAAATATCCCCCTTTATAGCTTTTTGAAAGAGGTACTTTTCTCCGTCTATAATCTTTTCTTCTTTTCCGACCGCTAACTCTGTTCCTACAGCTGTTTTTGTATAAAAGCCTCCGATACCTGCACCACCACACCTAATTGCTTCTGCCATAGTTCCTTGTGGTATAAGGTCGATTTCAAATTCACCTTTTTGCCAAGCCCTTATACATTCTTTATTCGTTGTGAAATAGGTACCCGTTACATGCTTTATCTTCTTTGCTTCTACTAATTTTCCTAATCCTTTTCCAATAACACCCAAATTATTACTTACAACTCGCAAGTCTTTAACAGATGATCTTGCTATTGCGTCAATTAGCGTAAGTGGGGCTCCTGATATACCGAAACCTCCAACCAGTAAAGTATCTCCATCCTTAATCAGGTCTATAAACTGTTTTTCATCTATAACCTTATTCAATTTAACTCCCCCTTTACCTTGTAAATTTTCAATATCTCTACAGACAAACCGTTTATTTATCGGAAAATTTAGAATTTAACGACCCTTATAAGGCCACCTCAATTTTATTTATACAAGTTCAATCATCATTGCCATACCTTGGCCACCACCAACACATAACGTTGCAACACCAAGTTGTTCTTTTCTCCTTAACATTTCGTGAAGAAGAGTTGTGACAATCCTTGCTCCTGTAGCACCTAATGGGTGTCCAAGGGCGATTGCCCCACCGTTTACATTTACTTTTTCCACATCAAGATTTAATTGACGAATACACGCAAGTGCCTGAGCAGCAAAAGCTTCATTTAACTCGAACAAGCCGATATCGTCTACCTTTTTTCTTGTACGGGATAATAATTTGTTTACAGCAGGAACTGGCCCTATCCCCATTACTTCCGGGGAAACTCCCGCTACAGCCCAATCAACAACTTTAGCTAAAGGTTTTAAACCTAAAGATGTAGCTTTTTCACTAGTCATAAGCACAAGTGCGGCTGCACCATCATTTCTCCCACAAGCATTTCCTGCTGTTACAGTTCCATTCTCTAGAAATGGTGGACGAAGTGCGGCTAACTTTTCAAGCGTAGTATCAAATCTTGGAAACTCATCGATATCAAATTTCATCGTCTGTTTTTTCTGTTTGACTTCTACAGGTACAATTTCTTCTCTAAAAATATCCCTTTCTATTGCCATTCTAGCTCGTCGTTGACTTTCATACGCAAAAGCGTCCTGATCTTCACGAGAAATTTCAAATCTCGATGCAACATTTTCAGCAGTCATACCCATTCCAAGACGCGCACCATAAATTTCCTGAGGCTGTTGTCCATTTTCACTATTTGAATCGACAAGTTGAGCTTTATCGCCACCAAACCTTGAGTTCCGAAGATAAATTGGTCCTCGACTCATATTTTCAGTTCCACCTGCAACCACGATATCAGCAAATCCATAGCCAATTTGCTGTATGCCGTTGGCTATTGCTTGCATTCCAGAAGCACAAAGACGGTTGACGGTATATGCTGCAGTAGTTTCTGGAACTCCTGCACGTAACGCTGCTACTCTAGCAACATTGGAAGATTCTGACGTTTGACGCACTTCACCCATAATTACTTCTTCGACTTGTTCAACTGAAATATTAGCGCGAGCTATTGCCTCTTTAATAGTTGTTGTAGCTAAATAACCAGAATTTATATCTTTTAAAGTACCTCCATAGCGACCAATTGCTGTTCTAACTGCACTAACAATTACGATATCCTGTTTCATTTTTAGACCCCTTTCAATATATTGATTTAGTGTTATGAATACTGTTTTTTAAGTTGAGCAGCGATAATATTTTTCTGGATTTCAGATGTTCCCTCATAAAGTCTAGAAATTCTTGCATCTCGATAAAAGCGCTCAATCGGATATTCCGCAATATATCCAATTC
>SKOL01000718.1 GCA_007120055.1 Anaerobacillus sp. | reverse complement strand
TGCTGTGGATAATAATGCATTGGATGCATCGGTTGCTGTGGCATTGAAACATCACCATATTGTGGTGAAACACCCGGTTGCCCCCAATAATTTTGCGGTGCTGGCATATCATCCATATCATCATCAAATTCGATATCATCATCTTCAGGCATTTGCGGCCACTGTTGTGGTGGCTCCATACCATAAGGTGGTGCTGGTGGTGGTTGCATTCCTGGCATTGGTGCCCCTACTGGTGGATAACCGTATTGCCCAGGTTGTTGGTAGCCTGGCATCGGCTGCGGCGCTACCTGTGGATATGCTGGCATTGGTGGTGCTGGCGCATACCCTGGCATTGGCATTGGCTGGTATTGCGGGTATGCTTGGTATGGTTGCACAACCGGTGGTGCTTGATAAGAGCAACCTGGCATAATTCCAGTAACCGGATAGCATTTATCAGGCAACGGCATTTTCGGTGGCATTGTAGGTTTTACCATCGGTTTTACCATCGGTTCAACATGTTTCTGTATAGGCTTTTCAATTGGCTTCTCTATGGGTTTCTTTACTGGCTTTTCAATTGGCTTCTCTACCGGTTTTGGTACTGCCTTTTTAGGTGGCACCGGTGGTGGTGTTACAGGCTTTGTTACTTTTGGTTTTACTGGCATTTTCGGTGGTTCAGGGACTTTAGGTACTGGTGGTGCTGGCGGTGCCGGTGGCATTGGTTTATAAATATTAAAGTTCATATTCATGTTGTGTAAATGTTGTTCATATTGTTTTTGTGTTAGTTGCATTGGTTGTTGTATTGGTTGTATATGAATAGGTTGTTTTACAACCGGCGCTTCCGGTTTTACAGGCTTTTTTACTTCTTCAGGCATTTTTGGTGGTGGAACTTTTACTTCTTTTTTAGGAACTGGAACTTCTTTGGGTTGCTCTTTTACTTTCGGTTGTTCTTTCACTATTGGTGCTTCTTTTTTAGGTACCTGCTTCTTAACAGGTACACCGCCTGTTGGAATTTTTATTTTCATTCCCGGCATAATGACATCTGGATTACTTAAATGACTATTGACTGCTTTAAGTTGTTCAAAATCAACATCATACTTTTGTGCTAAATTCCATAAAGTATCTCCTTGCTGAACAATATGAATTTTCACGTCATATTCCCTCCTTATACTAATTCTTCAGCAATAGCATATATTTTTTAAAAATTACATGCTTCTAATCTACAAAAAATTTTTACATTTGCCGTTGCTGATAAAATGTTACGTTTTTAATCTCCGTAGCATTAATAAAATAAATATCAATAACGTCCTTCAGCACAATTTATGCAATGAAATTGTTATATATAACCACTTAATCATCGATTTGTTTAAGAAAGGCGCTCAGAGTTTACAAACAAAACCTACGTCACCATCTAATATGGAAAAGGCGGGTGCTTTCACTCACTTCACCTTGACCTTCTATCGAATCTCAGACGGTCGTTCGCAAAAGCACCCACCTTTTTTCATACAAACCTAATGACGATGCTTCCCTTTCCAACAAACTAAATAACCAACTAACCAAAAAAAATGACAAAAGTAGTCCGATTAACTACTTTTGTCACCCTATAAAAACAGTTGGCTTTTTAAGCTCTTTGAAGCATACGGTTTACTGCTAAAAGCGCATTTTCTGCAACTTCTTTTTCAACTGTTATTTGATTAATTGGATTTCCTTTTTCTATACTTTCTAAAGACCATAATAAATGAGGGAGGTCAATTCGATTCATCGTTAAACATGGACACATGTTAGGATTTAATGAAAAAACTTGTTTGTCTGAATGAATTTGACTTAATCTTTTTACTAAGTTCATTTCAGTACCTATCGCCCAAATCGTATTTGCTTCTGCGTCTTTAAGTTTATTAATAATGTAACTAGTCGATCCATCATAATCTGATAATTGAACGACTTCATGACTACACTCAGGGTGAACTAAAATGTTCACTTCCGGATGTTGCTTTCGAACTTCTTCAATATTTTCTACTGTAAACTTTTCATGAACAGAACAATAACCTTTCCATAAAATGACCTTAATGTCATTAACATCTCCGTCAAATTCTAACTTCTCTAATTCTGGATCCCAAATCGCCATTTCTTCAAGCGCAATCCCTAAATCAAAAGCAGTGTTTCTTCCTAAGTGCTGATCTGGTAAAAAGAAAATTCGCTCTTTCTGAGTCAATGCCCACTCCACCATTTTTTGGGCGTTTGATGAAGTAACCGTCGCTCCATCATGTTTACCACAGAATGCTTTAATTGCAGCCGTGCTATTAACATAAGTCAACGGTAACATCGTATCCCCAAAAATTTCTTGAAGCTTAACCCAAGCTCTTTCTGTTTGTTCAATGTCAGCCATATCTGCCATCGAACAACCAGCTCTCATGTCTGGTAATAATACTTTTTGATTATCGTTCGTTAAAATATCCGCAGTTTCTGCCATAAAATGAACACCACAAAAAACGATATATTCTGCTAACTCATTATTAGCTGAAAGCTGAGCTAGCTTTAATGAATCGCCAGTATCGTCAGCAAATTGAATGACCTCATCTTTTTGATAATGATGTCCAGGAATATAAAGACGAGTACCAAACTTTTCTTTAATTTCTCGAATTCTATTTTCCATTTCTTCTGTTGACATCTCTTTATAACGATCAGGGATTGTAACTGTTTCATCCATCATTTCTAAAATACTCATTTAATTCATCTCCTTTTGGGTGTGAGTGTTGAGTGTTGAGTGTTGAGTTATTTTGAGCTATTCGGAGAGACTCAAATTCCTCCAATCCAATTTAAGATTCGATATTAAAGCTTATATCTAACGCTTTTGCTGAATGAGTTAGAAAACCTAATGAAATATAGTCAACTTCTGTTTTGGCGTAACTGCTCACATTATCGATGGTTATCCCACCTGAAGCTTCAGTTATAATTCCTTCAGGTACTAATTTTTTAAATCCAATAATCTCTTCTGGCGAACGGTTATCGAACATAATAATGTCTGCTTTTGCTTTCACTGCTGCGATAACATCATCCTTTGACTCTGTTTCAACTTCAATTTTCACAGTATGCCCTAGCTTTTCACGTACTTTTTTCACAGCTTTTTCTATTCCACCCGCTGCAGCAATATGGTTATCTTTAATCATTACTGCATCGGATAGCCCGTAGCGATGATTAAAACCACCACCACAAGTCACCGCATATTTTTCTAACATCCTAAGTCCAGGGGTAGTTTTTCGCGTATCACAAATCTTTGTAACATGCCCTTGTGTATTTTTTACTGCTTTTTTTGTGATTGTTGCAATGCCGCTCATTCGTTGCACTAAATTTAAAATAACACGTTCACCTTTTAACAACTCCACTACAGGACCATTAGCAGTAGCGATCACATCACCCTTTTTTACTCCTTGCCCATCTGTTACGTAGAACTCGATTGATATTTCATCATTTAAAAGTTTAAACCCTTGTTTAATAATGCTGACACCACTAAATACTCCATCATCTTTCGCTACAAATACTCCTTTACCGAAATCATTATTAGAGAAAATTGTTTCACTCGTTAAATCACCAATACCAATATCCTCATTAAAAAATTGTTCTAACAATGCTTTCAGCCTTAAGTCATTCATGAAATAGACAACTCCTTTTTTAATTCCGATAAAGAATCTTGCTTGAGGGCTTCGTTTTCTACGAATCTCTCACGAATTAATTCACCATTTACAAAAACACTTCGATATCCAGACCATCGTTGATCATTTTTAGCCGGAAAGTCATTCCTATAATGACCTCCACGACTTTCATCTCGTAAAAGACTGGCCTGAGTAATTAATAACCCTACAACTAACATATTGCTAATAACTTTTTCTTGAATTGATAAATAAGCATGATTTTTGTCATTTAACAAGTCGTTATATTGACGAAACCAGAAAATCGCTTGTTGAAGCCCTTTTTTATTCCGAATAATTCCGGCAAATTTATCCATCACTTCTTGAATTTGTTCGATCGTTGGAAGATTTTTTGAATTTGTATTTTTAAGTACGATAGACGGAGTAAGTCTTTTTTTCTTAGTTCTTTTTTTCTTCTGTAAGACTGTTTTTGACAAACGTTCACTAAATACAACTGCTTCTAATAAAGAGTTACTCGCTAAACGATTAGCGCCATGCACCCCTGTATAGGCACATTCACCAACAGCATATAAATTTTCGATAGATGATTGCCCTTCTCTATTTACTTTAATACCACCCATAATAAAGTGAGCACCAGGCTCCACTGGTAATAATTCACTTTTTAAAATCTCAGGATTTTTTTCGCACATTTGATAAATGGATGGAAATCTTTGTTTGAAATTGTTTACACTTTCTATATTTAAAAAGATTTTTTCTTGTTTTAGTTTCGAATTAAAAATTTCTCTAGCAACGATATCACGTGGTGCTAAGTCCTCCATTGGATGTTTCCCCTTCATAAGGAAGCATCCTTCTTCATTGACTAGCTTGGCTCCTTCACCACGAACAGCTTCTGAAATCAAACCACAACTACTATTGCCATTCATTAATAAAGTTGGGTGAAATTGAATAAACTCCATATCAGCTATCTCGGCACCAGCTCGGTATGCCATAGCAATCCCATCCCCAGTAGCCTCCTTACAGTTTGATGTAGCAGAATAAAGTTGACCGACACCACCTGTAGCAATAATGACATGGTCCGCCTCAACGTAACTAATAGTGCCTTTTATATCTTTCGTGAACACGCCTTGACAAACACCATCTTCCACTTGTAAATCAAAAGCCATTTCACGCTCACAAACATCAATTTTAGGGATAACCCTTGACATCAATGCTTCAACGATTACTTTTCCAGTTGCATCTCCACCAGCATGGAGGATTCGCCTTTTTGTATGAGCTCCTTCCATTCCTAAGGAGAGTTCATTATTTTTGTCTTTATCGAATGCGACGCCAATTTCAATAAGTCGATTAATTAACGAAGAACCTTGCTTTACAAGAAGCTCTGTCATCTCTTTAAGATTATGAAACCCACCAGCAACGATTGTATCCTCAAAATGCTCCTGCCAGTGATCCTCCTTCGTAACAGCTGCAGCAATTCCACCTTGTGCTAACATTGAATTACTGTTATTCAGCTCAGACTTTGTGATAAGCATCACATTTTTTTGGTCACAAAGGTAATCTGCGGTCATTAAGCCTGCTAAGCCACTACCGATGATAACCACCTCTGTTTTCTTAACATTCATGACAATCCCCCTTGTAAGAAAAGCGTAAGGCGCCCGCCTATCGGCGAAAACCACTGGAAGGCCTGCCTGTAGCGGTCAGGTTTTAGACCGCAAGGCGTGCTCCTGCGGTTACTCGTCGCAAAGCTACAGTGAAGTAATTCAAGGTAGTAGCTTGACTGAAGTGGTCGAGCCGATGGCACCTGAAGCTAGACATAGAAAAGCGCAAGCGCCTTGGTCAGCTAATTATGAATTATTTATGAACATACAACTGTCTTGACACCTATATTTACATACTTTTAAACTAGTGACAAGACTTTTTTTATTTTATAAAAAAGTTTATGATTTTTGTTACACAGAAAAGTTGTTTTGATGTACACTCATCGTTAGCTTCATATCAATAAAAACTCGTTTATTTTGTAGTAAACAAAGTAGTATTTACGAAAGAAATTTCCACCATTGGGTAAAATTCCAAAATCGAGGTGTTTAAAATGATTTATTTAGATTATTGCGCAACAACCCCCATGTCTGATCGCGCCCTACAAGTTTTCACGAAGGCATCACAAAATTTTTACGGTAATCCTAGCAGTCTTCATGATGTTGGCGGACAAGCGAAAAATCTTTTAGAGCAGTCTAGAAAAACAATAGCAAACTGTATAAACGGCGCTGAACAGGGGGTTTATTTCACTGGCGGTGGATCTGATTCCAATAACTTAGCGATTAAGTCATTAGTCAAAGGGAAAAAGGGACATATTATTACAACGAGTATTGAACATTTTTCAGTAATTAACACTTTTTTGCAGTTAGAAGAAGAAGGCTACGATGTGACTTTCTTAGAGGTAGACAAGTACGGAGTTGTATCAATTCCTGCGTTAGAGAATGAACTTAGAGACGATACAATTCTCGTGTCTATTGGATACGCTAATTCCGATATCGGTACGATTCAAAACTTAAGTGAGATCGGTAAATTACTAAAACAAAAAAACATTGTTTTTCATAGCGACTGTGTTCAAGCATTTGGAAAAACTATTATTGATGTAGCTGCTTTAAATGTTGATAGTATATCGCTTTCAAGCCATAAAATTTACGGACCTAAAGGTGTTGGTGCGGTCTATATTGCTCCTTCTATTAAATGGACGCCAATTATTCCAAACACATCACACGAAAATGGCTTTCGCGCCGGAACAGTCAATGTACCTGCGATAGCTAGTTTTACTGAAGCAGCCATCCAGATATGTTCGGCAATGGAAGCAGAACAAAAACGTCTAAAAAAACTTAGTGAACAACTATTAGGGAGTTTAGACAACTATAATGTATCCTATAGCTTAATCGGTCACCCCGAATATCGCTTAGAACACCATTTATCATTGCGTATTCATGGAATCGAAGGCCAATATGTAATGTTACAACTGAATCAAAAAAACATTGCAATCTCCACTGGAACAGCTTGTAAAGTCGGTGAGCAAAATGCATCAAAAACAATGCTTCAACTTGGTTACAGTAAAGAAGCAGCAACAGAGTTAATTCGTATCTCTCTCGGAAAACAAACGACAGAATCACATATTAAAAAAACAGCAGAAGCTCTCAATACAATCGTTAATGAATATTTTTAGAAATTTTTATACTAAGGGGGAGATAACGTATGAAACAACAAGAAAAAAAGTGTTAGGTGAAGATCGAAGAAACTTAATATTAAAATGGCTTACTGAATCAAGCCAACCGATTACCGGAACACTTTTAGCTTCCAAAACGAATGTTTCTAGACAAGTAATTGTCCAAGACATTTCTATTTTAAAAGCAAGAAATTATCCAATTTTAGCTACATCACAAGGGTATGTTTTTATAAAAGAGCAAACAAAGACTGAGATGCTTTCTAAAGTAATCGCCTGTAAACATTCTCCTGAAGAAACAGCACGAGAATTAAACATGATCGTTGACCTAGGTGGTGCAGTGAAAGATGTCGTTGTCGAGCACCCTATTTATGGAGATTTAACAGCATCACTGATGATTAGAAACCGTCG